>DASSAV010000284.1:0-15886 GCA_035699265.1 Rhodothermales bacterium | reverse complement strand
GGGCCGTAGTCGAGCAGCCCCTCATCCGGCCCCAGGCCGCCCGGCCGGACGTACGACTGGCCTTGCAGGGTCATCGATGCCTCTCCGGAACGGACCACTACCTTGCGGACATATCGTGTAAAATACAGGTGCATCGTGGAGGCGATGGACGCATCCGCGTGCATGTATAGTCGAAGCGTCGACAAGTCCAGGTCGCTCATCTTGACGCCGCGGTCGAGCTCGAACCTGATGGTCACGTGGCTGGCGCCCTCGGTCGTCCAGCCCAGTGTCGCATCCGCCAGTCTGATCGGCTGTAGCGTAACCGCCTGCGTCGTCGCAAATCGGCAGACCGCAAATTCCTCCCCGACCGGCTGAGATTGGACTTCCGTGCCCCTGTCGAGTACGGTCGTCTGCTGAATGAGGCCGACTTTGGGCCGGAGCTCGACGATGCACAGACTGGGAATCGGCCTCAGGTAATGAGGATACAGGAGGTTGCACAGCGCCTCCGTATACGCAGGCATCTCGTCGTCCAGCCGCTCCCGGATACGCCCCGTCAGAAAAGCGAAGCCCTCGAACAGGCGCTCCACGTACGGATCCCGGTCTGCTACGCTGTCCACGTTGAGCAAACGCGCGACCTCGGGATGCGCCTCGGCGAAAACCTTACCCGCTTCGTGCAGGTAGCGCATCTCCTCTTCGTAGTAGCGGCGTGTAGCTTCCATTTCCTGTAAAGACTCCGACGCATTGCCGGAAATTTAGAACGACTCGTTCCCATCCGCACCGCAGAAAGCCTCATCCACCGGGGAGCCCTTCGGATGGAGGGCTGTTGACCGCCGCCCCACGCGCTTCGCCGCGGATCCAGGCAACCGAAAGACCCCGTACCCGCCGCCGAGCGACGTGCTCGCCTCTACAACAACTGGCGGAGCGGCTTCACGTTGGCCGGATCATTAGAAGAGAACGTCGTCTCGAAGCGGACTTTCTCCCGGTTCTGGAGTTCACCGCTGAGCAGGAAAATCAGCCGCATAGATGACGGGTGGTTCTCCTGGTGCTCGATCCGGACGCGCTGCAAACGGGGTTCATACTTCTCGACCGCCGCCTTGATCGCGCGTTGCAACTTCATGACGGAGTCCGGAATGTCACGGTAAATCTCCGTGATATCCGGTAAGCCGTAATCCGGAACGTGCATCAGCGATCCCGTGCGCGCGTTAAAGAGGTAATTCAGATTGCTGATGATGCTCAGCACTACGTGATACTCCTCCCCCACGTCGCTTACGCGCTGACCGTCAGCGAAACGATCCCCTAGTACGTCCAGTAGTCCGGCTTTCATAGGCTGTAGGCATGCCGGGGAGGCAGTTCCGAAAGAAACCGCCTCCCCCCTTGCCCTTATCTATGAGTGCACCCTTACACGGCCTTCCAGGAATCGGTGTACTCGTAGCCCTCCAGATGCTTCCACGTGATCTCCTCGTACATGAACCGCACCTTTTCCAGGTGCCGCTTCCGCTCGTTCTGCGTCTCCTTCGTGTCGGGCAGGATTTGCTGGACGGAAACGACCTTCACATTGTTGAGCACGGTCTCGAAGTACTCCACCTCGTCGGCGCTCGTACCGTCGATCTCGTACCATTTGATCGATACCTGGGGCAGGTTCTTCCCCTCGCAACAGGCTTGGTACAGGCCGGGCGACGCGGTGTCGATCTCCTTCATCAGTTCCACTGCCTTGTGAACGCGGGCGCCTGTGTAGATCCCCCGCTGCTCATCCACCGGCGAGTATACCTCGTGGTCGTACTCGATCACGACCGAGCTTTTCTCGCGACCCCTCTTGCTGTTGTTGCCTGTGATGCCCACGGCATCGTCGTAAAAAAGTGCTGATTCGAGCGGCATGACACACCTCCGAACGTTGATTTGATTGGATGATTCGATATTGATCCTGATTGATGATCCGCTGACCTGACAAGCTGTCTCGAAAGACCGTCCATCAACCGACTTCAAACATTTAAGCGATAAAGCAACCGGGTTGAGATCACCGTGTCGAAATAAAACTCGGCCCGCCTGATCTCTGCCCCTCGGCACGAAAGTGAAGGCGCTATTTCGCCTTCGGCATCTTGCCTACGAGCGCGAGGCTGATGTCCATGCCCTCCACCTGGAAGTGCGGCATGATCATCATCGACACGCGGTAAAAACCGGGATTCTCCTCGATATCCGTCACGGAGACTTTCCCCTCGCGTAAGGGATACTTCGCGATGAGGTCTTCCGACGGGTTCGGCATCTTCGTCACGAGGCCGTTGAGCCACCTGTTGAGCTCCGCTTCGATCTTGGTGGCGTCCTTCGTCGTGCCGATGTTCTCCCGTTGCAAGACTTTCAGATAATGCGCGATCCGAGAGGCCAGCATGACGTACGGCAGGCGCGCGTTCACACGGCTGTTCGCCGTCGCGTTCGGGTCGTCGTAGACCACCGGGCGCTGCGTGGAGTTGGCCGAGAAGAAACAGGCGTAGTCGCGGCCCTGGTAGATGCTGAGCGGGATGAAGCCCAGGTTCGCCGCGGTGAACTCCAGCGTCTCGCTGATCGGCACCTCGGTCGGGATCTTCATCTCCTTCCCCTTGCCCACGTCGTACAAATGCACCGGCAGGTCGTCTACCCGTCCGCCCGACTGCGGGCCGCGGATCTGGACGCACCACCCGTCTTTCATGTACGCCTCGACCATGTTCGCCGCGAACGCGAAAGCGGCGTTCCCCCAAAGGTATTTATCGTGATCCTCCCCTTTCGCATCCTCCTGGTAATTGAAGCTCTTCACCGGAATGGTGTCGGGCCCGTACGGCAGGCGCAGCATGAAGCGGGGCATCGTCAGCCCTACGTACCGGGAATCTTCCGAATCGCGGAACGAGTTCCACTTCATGTATTCGGCCGTGCCCATGTATGCACTTAGATCCGGCACTTTCTTCCAATCATCGAAGGACTGCTTTCCGAAGAACTGCGGACCCGCCGAGCTGATGAACGGGCAGTGCGCGGAGGCGGCAACCTTCGAGACCTGGGACAGGAGCGCCACGTCCTGCGGCGAACTCGTAAACTCGTAGTTGCCGATCATCACGCTGTATGGATCGGCGCCGGGCTGGTCGTAGGCGTTGGTGTACACGTGCTTGTACAGCGCCGACTGTATCAACTCGGGCGCATCCTCGAACGACTCCCGCAGCGCATCCTTCGAGGCATTGAGGATCTCGATACGCACGTTCTTCCGAAAGTCGGTGCGGTCGACGACGAACTTGAGCCCGCGCCACGTAGACTCGAGCTGCTGGAACTTCTCATTGTGCAAAATCACGTCGAGCTGCTGGCTGATCTTGGCGTCGATCTGCGCCACGAGCCCGTCCAGCAGCACCTTGTCGACCCGCTCGACGGGCTGGTCCAACTCAGTGACTGCGTCTAGAAAAACCCGAAGCGCAGCGGCCATGAGTTCGCCGCGCGGTTTCTCCGAATTGGCAAAACTGTCGTCAAACTCTTCGACCTTTACCGATCGGGTCGGGGCCGAGACCTCCACCTGGGAGAAGATGCTGTCGAGCAGGTTGTCCTTGGACAGGAGTACCGACTCTGCACCCTTTGTACCGGCTTGTTGGGTGGCTTCCATGTTACATCCAGTTATTCAGTTGATAAGTAGAGCGTGCAAGGCCGCTCGCGCAGCCCTGGGGCTCATGCGCTGAGCTGATCGCCCTGGCCCCCGTCGCGGGCGACGAACTGATCCAGTTCGGCTGCCAGGCGTCCGAGCGCGTCTTTGTCCCTGACGATCGTCTCGAGTTGCTTACGAAACTGCGCAGTGCTGACGACGCGGTTCCGGAGGTCCTGGAGCAGATTGCGCATCGCTACGAGCCGCGTTAGCTCGGGAACCTGTTTGGCAACCTCCTCCGGCGTGAACGACTTCATGTCGTCGAACTTCAGGTTCACCTTCATCTCCTCCCCCTCTGCACCTTGCAGCTTGTTCTGCACGGCAAACTCGAGTGCGAGATCCAGCGACTTCATCACGGACTCGAGGTTGTCCTTGTTGATGTTGATCGGCTCGCGCTCCTCTAACGGCGTACTGTCCTCCCGCCCCTTAAAATCACCGGTCACCAACATGCGATGGGGCAGCTCCAGCTTCGCCTTTGCATCGCCTTTCATCACCTCGAGAAACAGGTTGATGCGGGCAGGCGGTTTTTCCTTTTGAAAACTCTGGGCCATGTCTATTACCTCCTTCGGTTCGACAGTGCACTCGGGCACCATGTGTATAGAACCCGGGGATGCCGCACACTCGATTCAGTGCCCGTCTGCATCAGCCCCGGACTAGCTTCGGTCCTGTGCGAGCTCAAGACGAACGCCGGCAGAACTGCCGGATGCCGCTGGCTCGTGCCCGCATCGCATACTTCAATGACTCCGTTTCCCGGCGGCGGAGCACCCTCCGCCGCCGGTCTATATAAGCAAAGGAGCATTATGCTGCCGAATCCACAGGCAGCAATGCATCCCTATTTTTGGCGCTAAGGGCGCGGGGAAGGCCGTAGGGGCGCTCCTGGCGAAAAACGTCCTCCTCCCGCTGCATGGCGGCTTTCAAGTGACGTCGGACAGATGCCTGCGTCCGCGGGCGCTTGCCGGGGAAGGTGATAAGCCCTGCTTTCAACCACCTCTCGTCGACGACCGGCTCCAGGTCGTCGCCCCTGGCGTACTCATTTCCGTAATTCAGCAGATAATGAGCGACGAGCGTCAGTTGGCCCCAGAATGGGAAACGGCCTGCCTCCACTTCCTCCATTAAGGTGTCCAAGAAGAAAGCGTTGCGGATCTCGATGAGTTCGGCAGGCACGAGGGTCTGAGGCGCCCGCCCGCCACAAATCGTATTCTCGTGCCAGACGTGCACGGCACGGCAGGCATGCGGACGTGCCGGATAGATGCCGCAGGCGCCGTCGGGCTGGAGGAACGCGCAAGGTCCGAGCCCCCAGACGACCGTG
Source organism: Rhodothermales bacterium (assembly GCA_035699265.1). Taxonomy (GTDB): domain Bacteria; phylum Bacteroidota; class Rhodothermia; order Rhodothermales; family DASSAV01; genus DASSAV01. The sequence goes on along the minus strand of DASSAV010000284.1, from coordinate 10,952 downwards.
AGGGCATCGAGGGGTGGCGCTTCCGGTTCTTCGCTCTGGGAGAAAGCCCGCTCCAGTGACGCAATGTGCCGCTGTACGATCCCTCTGAAATCCGCGAGCGCACCCTCCGGCTGCTCGTCCACGTACTGAAGGAGGGCGAGTACCTCGCCGGTCGAAGCGCCCACGGCCACCCGGCAGCAGTTTGAACAGCCCCTGGCGCAGGTCGGCGCGCCGACCTGCGGATGCAGGTGGCCCAACAGCTTGGCAGTCAGCGCGTCGTGCTCACTAAACTGAGCCGTCATCTCGCCAGTACGCATATCGTGTGCAACGGGTAACAGGCGCTGCGGCCCGCTACGTATACCGACCTCAAGATCCGACGCGTGTGGACGCGCTGGACTGTCTACAGGCCCCATAGTCTGGCCAGCGTAGAAGTTGATTCTATGAGATCTATGTTAAAGAAATCATGCCCGCCCTGCTAGTCAAGACTACAGAAAGATATTCTTTCCGCCAGCCTCGGAAACGCATGTAAGCCCCGGTCCACCTTGCCGGCTCGACGCGGCCGGTGCATCTGCTCATATTTGCAATGTCATGGCCCGCTGTACGTCTACCCGGCAGATCTTCTGAAAAACGTGGCCGGCGCGGTTCGCGGCCTCCGGACTCTTCTTCGCGTCCGACACGTAGCATCGGTGCAGCATCGACCACACTTCGAGGGCGAGGTGCGGGTCCCAATCATCGAGCCGGTGCGCCGCGATCTCCTCATCGAGACGTTCGAGGAGGGGCAACGCCAGGTTCGGTTTTCCGCCGCTGATGCACAGTGCTGCCAGGTACAGTCTGGCACGAAAGCGATCCGCAGCTGTCGTGCTGCTGCCCGCGCACGCCTGCATGAGCGCCATCGCCTTCGCGAGATCGCCTTTTGCTGCTTGCTGGCGGGCCTCCTTGTATTGCTCCTCTACTTGGGAATCGCCGCCGTGGCTGGCGGGTCCCCCGCGGGCTTCTGCTTCGAGCACGGGCTGCACCTGCGTTTCTATCCACGCCTGCGTCGCGGCGTCCGCGAAGGGCGTCCCGTCGCTGAACGTCAGCCTGATCAGGCCCGGAACGCGCTTGAGCAGTAACGCGGTCTCGAACAGAATCCCTTCCCGCGCCGCTCGATAGGGGTCTCCGAGCCGCTCCATCGCGGATACCGCCAGCCGCTGCGTATCCAGCCAGAAACGATACTCGTGAAAGGAACCCTCGGCCTCTGAGACCAGCTTGGCCGACTCGCCACGCTCCAACAGGCCGTTCAGGTAGGTCGATCGTTGCGACGGCGGACCCTCCAGCCTCGTCTTGCCTCCCTCGTTCACCGGCTCCTGCCTCAAAGCCGACCACCAGTAACACCGTACCAGCCGGTACGGTACAGGATCTTCTGCATTCTTCTCACGGAGAAAGTCGGCGCACCGAAGGACCGTCCGCTCGGCGAGTGCGGGCGTAAGCTCGTCGGCACTCGAAGCAGCGGCCAGCGTCGAGGAAGGAACGCGAGCAGCCGACACGGACGCCGCCCCATTCCCGCCCGACGGAACCGCTGGCCCGGCTGATGGCGCGGGCTTGGAGGCACGGCGCTGTACCGCTTCGAGCGACTGGACGAGCCCGCTAAGTGCTGGCGCCTGCTCTGCCATCACCTCCAGGCAGTACGCCTGCAACGCTTTGGCCCGGCTGAGCGCCTGCTCCACGATGGGGCCGTCCGACGCGGTAGGCTTGATTGCCGAAACACGATCCTTCAAATTGTCGGACAACGACTGTAAGGCATTTTGCCGCCCCGTCATCCTCCGCTTGGGCGGGAAAACGTCCTCCCAGTAACGCCGCGTGAGTTCGTCGATCACGACGAGGCCGTCCGCCAGCCCCGACAGACCTTGCATCCGCTCCAGGCCTAGCGTCAGGTAACACGCCACGCGCAGATCCTTTGATTTGCCCGCCAGAACGGACTTTCCGAGATCGATGACGAGCTGGTAGTCCGGACCGTCCCCGCTGGTGGTCGCACTTGAAACCGAATCGATCACCGCCTTCATGCGCTGGAAGTCGTCGTCGTACGTCACGTCCTGCCCGCACGGGCTCCCGGGAGAAATCGGAGCGATCAATCCCAGAGCGAACGCTGACAGTTCCTGCTCTTGCGCCACGTCTTGTACTTCTACTTCCGCCATAACCTTTTCCAGTGCTCTAATATCCGTTCATGGCCCCACCCGCTTTCTCCCTCTCCCCCATTCTCCCTTTCTTCTCCCTCATCGACTCTCCGTTTCCTTCTCAGTGGCGCCCAACTCTGTTACCGAGCATGTATGAGTGATAAGGTCCCGCCCACGCCGGGCGGCACGCCTGAGGTGCCGCACAGCTACAGTGAGGCCGCAAATTCCCGAAGGCTGATGTTCTCGTCTTCCAGCAGTCGGATACAGGATCCGGGAAGTGCCCGCTCGGCCTCCGTCCGGCTGAGATTGCCCATGCGTTCCAGATCACAGATGCCGTCGCTGTCGAAGGCGTCTATAAACAGAACTGGTGCACCCTTTGCCGATGCGATGCCCGGATACAGGAGCAGGAACGGCCGCGACATCCCGCCCCGGTCTTCGGTCCAGAAAAGCGTAGCCGAGGCAGCCCCCACCAGGCGGTGAATCAACTCGATCCAGAAGGCGAGTGAAACACTGCGGCCGTCTTCCATGCCCAGTGGACATTGGATAGCCAGGGAGTAACGTGAAGGCACACCTCCCCGAAGCGGCGCCGCTACGTCGAGCAAGTTCTTGAAAACGATGTATTTCCGGTCATCATCGAATGCGCCCCAGGTCCGGACGCAGAAGTCTCGGAACGAGGCGTCCGCAAGGCGGGCCGCCGTTTCAGGCTGCACCCTGGTTTCAGCCGAAGGCGCGGAGGCCAGCGCATCGCCCACGTGGCGGCAATCAACCTCCCCCTCCGCCGCACGGTCCACGAAGGCCGACGCCCACCTTCCGAACGCCGTAAAGGAGTCCATGAGACGCAGCGGCGAAACGCTCGAACCCCCGTCCTGCACCGATGCGACGACGAAAGGGTAGACTCTTCCGACACTGTCCCGGCTCAACCTGAGTGTACCGGTAAGCGACTCTTCCCCTCCCGCGTCCGAGAACACGAAGCCGTAACGCGCCGGGCGGGAATCCCCGGCGCGGGCCATCCGGGGCTTCGCCAGGTAGAGCCCCTGCTGGAGCCATTCCTCCAGCGACCGCACGGCCGGGCTGGAAGCGTTGTGCCGCACAAAGTCGCCGCACGTCGGTAGCTTCCCGAAGCAGACCAGGGGCCTGGTAGCCGTATTCAGTTGTGGGCCTGCGTCCATCGTGAGCCGTAGCGTGTCGGGTAATGAGGGTCGTGAAAGACCGGACCGGGTCAATTCAGACTGGCCGGGAGCCTGAAAGCAAAAAATGCTGAAACGTCATTGAACGGATTGACCGAACTGCGGGTGCGCAGGTTGTACCGCGCCGTCACCCCATTTGGGAAAGGCCAGTTCAATTCGTATTCCGTCGACGACCGGCGGTGGACGGTAGCAGCCTGCAACATCCTGAACCACGCCCAATCCCCCGAAAAATCCACTTTGGGCGACCCACTCTGCGTAATCAGCCGCAGACTTGCCCCTGGACGGCCGGGCCATACGATCTGCGTCCAGGGCCTGTTGCTACCCATCCCATAACTGAACCCGCTACCCTGCACGTCGATTTCAACCTGGCTGGGTGCAGGCGCATTTCCGTCGTGAGCGGGGATGTCAGGCTGAAGGTCGAACGCGAGCGTCAGCACGCCCCCGTCGAAGAGCCCGGCGCCGATCTGCCGGGCGCGGTCGTATGTGTTCAGAACATCTTCCGAAATCTGGACACCTCGCCCGTTCCAGGATCGCACGCCCCTCCCGTTGCTCGACACGAACGGAGCCAGGTTCGTCGTCCAGAAGGAGGCGAGCACACCAGTCTGCGGCTGGAAAAAATCCTCGAAATCGCCGATCGGGATCTCCTGATCGGCTTTAGGATCGATCGGGTAGCGTCCGAAAATCTTCTGTTGAAACGGTCGCACTACCTGCTCGGTCCACTGCTGGTTGAGTTGGCGCTGGGCCTCCTGTACGATAGTCTCCCACGCATAGATGATGGGCTCCTCGAACAGCGCCTCTCGTACGTCTGGATCGAGTTGCCCCATCGAGCTATTGATCCCGATCAGAAGGGATGCGAGTTCGCCGCCGTCCTGGCTTTCGATCTGGCGTGCGTATTCCACCGCCTTCGCTCGGTTGCCGGCGAGTTCGTTCAGCTTCTCGCCTACCTTGCCGAGGTTTTCCATGGCCCGCGTGACTGCCGGGGAGGCGCCCCCGCTCTGCGCCTTCTCGACGCCCAGGTCGTGCAGCCGCTTGAACTTGAGTTCTACGAGGTTCAGCGGCTCCTCTTGCGGAGCAGCATCGATCGCTCCCTCCTTGCCCAATACACGACGCGACCTCGTGTCTGCCTTCCGCGTCGCCGCGCTCTGGAGCCTGTCTTTCAGGTCACCCGCCACTCCTTCGTCAAACTGCGTCTCAATCGCCACGTGGGCGAGGATGTAGAGGATGGGCGAATCGTACGGGCTGCCCAGGTCGGACATCGCCTGGCCGGCCGTATTGAGATCGCGGAATTGCCGGAACTTGATTCCCCGCAAGAAATGCTCCCAGGCCGCGGCATACTCACTGAAGTAAATATTCCGCAACTGGTCGGCGAGACGCTGCTGATCCTGCATGGACTCCGGAAGTTCGGCCTCCGTATACCCCATCACCCAATCCGCCCGCTCGGGTGAAGCCGTCTCACGCTGAATCGCATCCTGAACGTACGTTTCCCACCCACGCTTGGTGTACAGTCCCGGGACCTCGGGTACCTGTGCGAACAGCTCCAGATGCTGCCCCTGCAACGCATCGCTGAGCGTGAAAGGTGGCAACGCGGCTTCGCCCGCTTCTTTGATGTGTTCGTAGATACGGTCCGGCCCCGGCGGCTCGTAGATGATGCGCCGTAGCTGCGTAACGACCGGGGCGCTCGCCCCGAAGGGCGCGACCGTCCCCCGCCCGAGCGCCGCCGTGAATGCCGAAACGTGCTCGCGTAACTGCTCGGCAAACGCGCCGCGATCCCCCGGCGTGGCCGAGTACATGATGTTCCGGGACACGAGTGCCGAAAGATAGTGGTTCAGAAACGGGAGGTCGGCAGCATCCTCATCCTTCAGGCGCTTCCATTCGGACGTCAGAAGCAGGTAGGCGCGGGTGTCGTTATATAGACTGTCACGTTCTCCGTCCGGCAACGGCATCAGGGTGCTCCGGGCGATGCCCTCCAATCGCTGTTGAACCGGCGCGAACGCTGTCCGCTCGAAGAAGTCCCGCATCCGGCTGAGATAGAGGTTTCGTGCGGGCGGAAGTACCGTGCCGCCCCGGTACAGCCCGAGCCGCAGCAGCGGCGGATCGTCTTCGTAATGCTCTAGCGCTGCAACCTGCTCGCGCAGGCCGTCCAACTTCGACAGCCCGTCGCTCAGGCTGGCCGGATCACGCCATAGAACGGTACTCGCCTGCGTTGCGGCCACCCGAAGGTGGCCCAGGTCGCTCTTGCTACGGACGAGCGCCTGCGAGATGGCCAGTATGAACAGGCCCAGCAGGACGAGCGCCCCAACGGCCGTGCCCGCCTGCACCAGGCGCCCGCGCATCGCCGCGCGCGAGGTCTGCTGGACCATGAACTGGTCCGGGACGATCACGTCGGTAAACAGGTCCTTAATGAAATAGCTCTTCGTCTCCATGACGATCTCACTATCGCCGGGAGTGGCTGGCCCCAGGTCGAACTGGCGTGCGATGGCCTCGATGACGTGGTCTATCGGCGCCCCTTCCTGCGTACCGCTGGTGAAATAAAAGCCCCGGAACACAGGGGCTTCCTGGTAAGGATTGGGCTGAAACAGCCGGCTGACGAAGAAAGAGAGGTTTTCCTTAACACTGGCGAATTGGAGCGGAAATGTGTACACCTTTCTCCGTTCGTCGCGCTTCATGGCGCGGCTGAGCCGGCCTGCGCGAACGTTGAGCATCGCATCGTAAAGCTTGTCGAATTCCTGCTCGAATACCGGCGGAATGTCCTCGTCTCGTGCGGTGTTTTGGTCCAGCGTGCAGCCCCATATCTGCTCGCGTTCCTTACGGGCTAGCTCGCCGAAAAACTCGGTGAAACCCTCCAGCAGATCGCACTTGGTGAACAGCAGGTACACCGGAAACCGGACGCCGAGTTGCCCGAGCAGCTCGTCAATGCGCTCGCGGATGGTGGCCGCGTGCCATTCGATCTCGTCGTAAGAGGCGTCCGCGAGGGTGTCCAGGCTGATCCCTACGATGATGCCGTTGATCGGGCGCTCGGGACGGTATTTCTTCAGTGTCTCCAGAAACGCCTGCCATTCTTCCGCGTCCTCGCTTTCCGTCACGTACCGCCCCGCTGTGTCCAGCAGGATCGCAGAGTCCGTAAAGAACCAGTCGCAGTTGCGCGTCCCGCCCACACCCCGGATCCGGTTTGTGCCGATGGGAAAGTTCAGGCCCGAGTTGATGATGGCGGTCGTCTTGCCCGTCCCCGGCGGTCCGATGAACAGGTACCACGGCAGCGCGTGCAACGCGGCCTTGCCGCTCCGCCCGCGTCCCAGCTTCGACTGCTTCAGCCGCTGGATCGCCGTATCGAATTGCTTCTGGAGATCCTCGATGTCGGCCCGCTTGTCCGGGCGCGTGTTCAGGTGCTGCTGTTTCCCCTGCGTCTTGAGCGACTGCTCGATCAGGGAAGCATTCTTGTTCGACCGGAGCATGCTCACGGCCAGCAGCAGAATGCAGAGCACCAGCACGCCGATGATGGCCAGCAGCTGAATGGCAGTCGACCAGGCCAGCCACGCTCCGATCACCAGGATTGCCGCCACCGCGAGCACGACGCCCACGCCTGCGAGAAAATAGCCGCTCTTAACTACGTTAGAAATACGTCCCATAACTTTGCGGCAAATGTATAATGCCAGATCCGCCTGTTAACGTGCAGAATGGCGGAACCCAACGTTGCAAATCCCCACCCGCCAACCTCCTTCTCTCTCACTCCTTCCCCGCCTTTCTCCCTCACTCCTTCCCCCTCTTTCTCTCACTCTCTCTTTCTCTCTCCCTTTCCCCCTTTCTCTCACTCACCCTCTCCCGCTCCCCCACTACCGACCTGTATTCCCCTGCTGAATCTGTTCAATCGTCTGCGCCACCTGTGTGGCGGAATGGTCGATGTATACGTGCATGCCTACGTACACGCCGACGCCGATGACCGCCGCCGCAACGGCGAGCGCCCAGGCGGGTACCTTGCTCTTTACTTCAGTGGCTACCTGGTCACGCGGCCTGCCGTGTGGCGAGAGGCGCTTTGCCGTCATGCCCGGAAGGCCGCGGAGTTGTGCATAGCTGCCCTCGATGATACTCCGTAGCTTCTCCTGCTCCTGCAGCAGGTAACGGCCTTTGAAGCCCAGCGCGAGGCACAGGTAATACACCTCGATGACCTCGGCGTGCGCCGCCGCCTGCCCGCGCAAGTTCTCCAGCCGAACGAAAAATTCCTCTCCCGCGTCGTACCGGTTGTAACGCTCCAGTTGCAGCGGCTTGGCCAGCCACCGGTCCTTCTCGTTCCAATCGGACGAGAGAATCGTCTCGTCCAGCAGGGCCACCAGCGCGAAGGTCGCCAGTTCCACGTCCTGCGACGAAACGCCTGCGCGGCTCGCTTCCTGCTCTGCATTGTCGAGAAGCTGCCGAATCCGCCGCCGCAGGACCTCGGCATCCCCGAATTCACGGGTGGACCGAAGTTGCAGGGCCAGCGTAAAGCACGGCGCGTATATCTCGGAAAGCCGCCTGGCACTGGCCTCGTCGAAAAGGACGGCGGAGTCGGCGTCGGCCGCAGGCGCCTTCTGGCGCGGCTTGTGTAAAAAACTGTGCATGACCTATGGACGGTTGATCGCCAGCAGTTGGAGGTTTACGCCTGCGAATTCGGAGGGCACGAAGATGCTCAGGGCTCCGCTTTCCATGACGGCGTCCCAGAAGGGCCCGTGCTGCTGTAGTTGGAAATAATTGGCCTGCCCGTCCACGGGCATCCCCGACGGCAGCCGTGTAGTGTGTTCCAGCGACAGGGCCCGCGTATAACTCCTCAGGACTGCATCTATGGTCTCCGGAGACGCGATACGGAGCATCCGGGGCATCTCGGAGATGAGGACCTGCTCGGGCAGCCGGTCGCTCCGAGCCACGAGCAACAGTTGCGCCTGCCGCAGCAGCTCCGGATCGATGCGGGCTCCGTACAAATTGTCCCGCTGCCGGTCGAGCCGGATGTTTACGTAGTTGGCCTTCGGTGCCGCCGAGCCTAGGAGCTCCCGCAGGATGTGCTCCATTCGGCCGAAACACTCCGACGGACGCGCGTGGTCGTACGCTGGGAAATCGCCGGGCTGGACGGAGCCGTGCACGACCCAGCTCGAAAGCTGACCGGCAAGGCTCAACATGAGTTGAAATAGATGCTCCGGGTGCCCCTGCCGCGTCGCGAAGTAGTGGTTCAGCAGCGGCAAGTGGCCGTTCACGGCGTGCAGAATGCCCAGGGCGGACAGATCTGCCGGCGACAACTCTCGCTGGGCGAGAATGCCTCGCTGCCGCTCGACCAGGGACGTCGACTTGGCGACGAGCAACTCGACCAGCCGTCGCGCGAGCGTAATCAGCCGCTCCGATCCCGATATGCTGACGCACGGCGGTACGTACGTCTCCTTCAAAATGAAGGCTCCGGCGGCGTTTCGGGTCACCTCGGCGACCTGTATGGCGCTGTACGCACTCAGCGGCTCGCCCGAAAAGCGAATGCGCAGATTCGGATGCGCCACTTCGATGCTCCGCTCGTCGGCCCCCGTATTGGCGTCGGGGATCGAAACGGTCTCTGCGGTAAACCGCGTCTCTCGGTGGTTCACCCCACCCTGTAGCAGGACGTTGCTCCCGTTCACGTGTTCGAGAGGCAGCGTCAGGTAAACCCCTACGGATTCTTCCGTAGGGGGAAAGTGGTCCTGTATGCTCCTCGGCTCGGGACTTGCATCCACCTGCGGAACGTCGAACGGAAGCCCATCCGACAACACGCCCACTGCGCGGCTGATGACGACTTCTCCATTCGCCAGCGCCTCCTGGTCTATGGCGATGCCGCTCAACCCCCATCCATACGGAGCAAGCGCCCGCAGGCGGGCGTTCAAAACACTCTCCTGGTACCTGTCCGACTGCTGTAGGTGGTGGGGGTCGAGGGTCATCCCCTCAAACCAGACCACACGTTTCCGGTCCAGTGACATGCCGCCCCAGATTAATTCTCTTGCCTGTTTAGGCCACCGCAAAAGAGCCTCACCTGCAACCCTCCCCCCGGTGGTCCACCTTACAACAACTGCCCAACTTAATTGCCATTAACGCGAACACTCGTACACAACTACAAACTGCCCACTACTAACTGTCAACTACTAACTGTTAACTGCTAACTGCTAACTGCTAACTGCTACATGGACGCCTGCAATCGATCCTCTCCGACTGTCACGACGATCTGCTTGCCCCGAACCTCACGTACCGGATAGACGGCCCGCCACCGGTCCGGGTCGGGGCTTCGAAGATCTGCCGCCACGCCTATGAACTGCGCCTCCTTGTCGAGTTTTAGCTCGAGCGTCTTCGTCTGCTCGGGATAAATCACCAGCTCCTGGCTGGCTCCTATCAACTCGGAACCCAGCGCATCCACGTCGTTCTGCCAGAACGATTCGATGCTGGTGTGCTGGAATTTCGTATCGCTGGAGAGCTGATAGATGCGGACGACCGCCGCATTGCCGCCCCCGTTCATCGAGGCCCCCCCGAGAACCACGATGTTCGCGTCACGGTCGCTGCCTACGATCGGCAGCGAAGATTTGCATCCCGTTGCCGTGATACAAAAAATGACCCCGGTCACGGCAAGCAATGGGACTAGCGGCCGGCTGCGTATGATGATTGACGGGAGTTTCAACGCTGATCACCTATCATTCTTTATAGAAGCGACAAAACGGGCGGTACGGGCTCAGTGATGCCCCGTAGCCACACGCGCAAGGTATGATCGTATGAACGCGGGCCGAAAGATGCGGCGCTCCGAAACCGACCAGTCCTCCCCCTGCAATTCGCGCCTCCTCGCCACCAGCAAGTCGAACACACGCGCCTTCCGCAATGGGGCGAACCACCGGTACACGGCGCCCCCCTGCCGTACCGTATTCTCGACGACCTCGGGATCGACCTCCTCGAGCAATGTCCGGCTCCCCTCCTGGACGCTTGAACGGTACCCGTCGAGCATCCCGAACTGGTGCAGCACCACGTCGTCCGCCAGTGCCTCTACAACGGCAAACCGGCGCTCCGTCTCCTCCGCAGGGATGGACGTATCCAACAGGAAATCCTTCAACGTGCTCGGATCGCCGCTGTAGATCGCGGCGTGGTCCGGCGTCTGCACGACGGTCTGGCCGATGAACTCGTGCCGGAACTGCCACGGGGTGCTGGTCACCTTCGCGAAAGCCTTCGCCAGCGCGTTGAAAAGCCGATCTTGCACCGGCTCGGACTGCCCGGCCACAGCCGCGCCGCGCCGCCCGGCATTCAATGCAGGCGATGCCGGCATCTTGATAGGATCCGAAACAGGCTGAGGCCACGCTTGGGGTGTGGGGGACGTGTAAGGCGCCTCGGGTCTGGGCGCGGCGGACGCGGCTTCCTCCCCCACGAATCCGGCCACCCTGGCCAGGATCTCGTCTGCTTCACCACCGTCCACTTGCACGCCGGCCTGTGCGAGGGCCTCGGCAAGCGCATCGACGCGCCTGTTCGGCGACTCGCGCTCGAACTTCTCGCGGATGCTCCGCCACGCCGTCGCAAGCCGCTCGGCGTCTTCCTCGAACGGATTTACGAAGCTGGCGTCGAAAATCGTCCGGTCGTAGTCGGCTTCGGCCAGAAGAACCGGCTCGTACAGGATCTCAAA
>DASSAV010000283.1:0-6813 GCA_035699265.1 Rhodothermales bacterium | reverse complement strand
ACCTGGCCGAGGCCGCCCGCATCGTGCTCCACAACGGCCTGACCGTGCTGGGGATCTCCGCGCCGACGCAGATGTGAGCGGATGTAGGGGGCCGGGCAGGAGCCTATGAATCTAAGCGGCTAAGAGGGTGGGAGGGGGGTGTGAGGGGAGACAGGGAGTCTTGGAGAATAGGAAGGTAGGAAAGATGTGGGTGATTGGGGGCGTGGGGGTTTGTAGGTTCTTATACCAGTTCTCGGAAACGTTTGTGCATAGTCACCCAGGGATCGTCTGCGTAAGGGAAAGCAACACCCTCCGGCCCTGGCGGGCCACCTCCCTCGGAGGGAGGAGTTGAACGCGCTTCGCTCTTTCCAAACAGTCTCCCAGCTTTGCACAAGAGTTTTACAGAATGGGTATTAGGCTCCTCGTCTCCTAGACTCTCTTCGTGCGGCGGTCGACAGGGCGGCGCCTACTTCAGCAGATCCTCAATGTCGTCCAGGCCTTTGAGAATGTCGTCCGCATCCGTGTGGGAGCGAACGAGGGCCAGGATGGCGCCGTGCTGTACGATCAAGTACTTCTTGTCACGGAACGACAGCTCGATGCTCTCCTTACGCAGGTAGAAGGCATGGTCGCCCGGCTGTGCCTGTAGCGGCAGGTAGCGCACAGCGCTCCGGTCTGCGGCCCACGGTTCCCCCTCCGAGTATTCCGGGTTGGGCAGCACGTAGCCGGGGCCGATCTTCACCACAAGCCCGCTGCCCACCCGGTCGGATTCAGCTACGCTGGCGGGGAGGTAGAGGCCAGCTTTGGTTTGCTTCTCGTCCTCATCCGGCTCGATCAGCACCCGGTCGCCGATGATAATCAATTCGTCCATGTAGAAGGAGGCTGGGAGGGTACGAATGTAGGAGAGCACTAAAGCACGTGCCCGGTGCCGTGTTCCAGATTCGCACGCACTTACCTTCCCATGTTCGTGGATTCCTGGCCTCAGACCGTCTCTCCCGAGCGCACGGTCTGTGCCTCGTCCGGGTAGACCGCTGCCGGGCCGCTTTCGGGCCGGTTGAGGTCTCGCCAGAGGAAGGCGGCAGCGGCAACTGCCGCGACAATGCAGAGGATACCCGCAAGCGTGCGGTGAAAGATCAGGTTGCCTACCCCGAAGAGCGTGCTATAAACCAGGACGACGCCGACGATCCAGTCCACCGCGAGCCGTCCGAAATGGCCGTCCGGCACGATGTCCGGGTTCCGACCGGCGACCGCCTTCCAACCTGCCCCGCCTGGCCTCACACGCCGGTAGAATTTGTCCAACACCGCAGGATCCGTGGGGCGGGTTATGAAGGTGACGATGAGCCAGACTGCGGTGGTGAGCGCCACGATGACGAACAGGTTCGTTGGGAAGACCTCGATCCATGCCGGGAGCGGGGCGCCCATGGCCTGCGCGATGAGCAGGACGACCACGATGACGATCGGGGTGACCGTGGCGAATAGCTCGCTGTAGGCATTGATGCGCCACCAGTACCACCGCAGGATCAGCACGAGACCGAGGCCCGCCGACGCCGTGATGATGAGCCCCCACGCGCCGCTGATCGAGCTAAGCTTGGTGGTTACGAAGATGCTGATGAGGGCCACGACGAAGGTGGCCACGCGCGAGACCAGCACGTAATACCGTTCATTCTCGTCGGGGCGGATGAAGCGGCGCCATACGTCGTTTACCAGGTACGATACACCCCAGTTCAACTGAGAAGAGACGGTGCTCATGAAGGCGGCCAGGAAGGCAGCGAACAGCAGGCCGAGCAGACCGGTCGGCAGCACCTCGCGCATGGCCATGACGTACCCGGCACGGGGGGTGTCCAGGCCGGGATAGAGCACGATCGTGGAGAGGGCGACGAGGATCCAGGGCCAGGGGCGCAGGCAGTAGTGTGCCATCGTGAACCACAGCGCCGAGAACAGCGAGTGCCGCTCATCCTTCGCACTCATGAGGCGCTGCGCGACGTACCCGCCACCCCCCGGCTCGGCGCCCGGATACCAACTCGACCACCATTGCACGCCCACGTACGCGAAGAAAGCCGCGAAGCTCAGCGCCAGTACACCGGCCCCCGCCGCGGCGTCCCCGAGGGTCGGAATCATGCGAAACGTACTGGCAGGCAACTTATCCAGCAAACCACTCACGCCGCCGATGCGCGGGTCGTCCAGCACGTAGAAGGCGAGGACCGTCGTGCCGCCCATCGCGATCACGAACTGGAAGGCATCCGTCACCGTTACGCCCCAGAGTCCCGACATGAGTGAGTATACGGCCACGACCAGCACCAGGACGGCCACGTACATGAGTGCGGCGCTGAACTGGAAGCCGAGAATGTTCAGAGAGGTCTGTCCGAAGAAGGTTATGTCCGGCAGGAGGACGGTGAGGACCGTCTCCATCGCCAGGCTCACCCACCCGAGGATGATGCAGTTCATGAACAGTCCGAAATAGACTGCTTTCAATCCCCGCAGCACAGCCGCCGGCCGGCCGCTGTAGCGGAGCTCTACGAACTCCACGTCCGTAAGCACCCCTGCCCTGCGCCACAGCTTTGCGAAGAAGAACACCGTGAGCATGCCGCCGAAGGCGAAGTTCCACCATAGCCAGTTCCCGGCGATGCCGTTGTTTGCCACCATCTCAGTGACTGCGAGCGGCGTGTCGGCAGCGAAGGTGGTGGCGACCAGGCTCGTGCCGGCCAGCCACCAGGGCATGTTGCGCCCGCCAAGGAAGAACTCAGAGGTGCTCTGCCCGGCACGCTTCGTGTAGTAAATGGCGATGCCGAAGGAGAGGGCGAAATAGGCGGCTACGAGGAGCCAGTCGAGCGGCGCGAGGGACATGCGGAGCGTCTCCGTGTGGGTTCCGGTACAAAAAGCAAAAAGCCAGACGGAATGAACGCAATCCCGCGCCTAAAATCCATACCGCACGCGGAAGAGACGGCCGCGTGGCGAGGGGGAAGAGCCCAATGAGTGAAGGTCGCCTTAAAACACCTGGATGGCGATGAGGACCAGGCCCACGAGGCCTGCTCCGATGGCGACGGTACGGATGGCGAGCTCGATGTGGTTGTACATGGAACGGATACGGCTTGGAGGTGAATGGCGAGCTTGACCCAAAAACGTTACAATTGAGCGGCTTCTTTTCATCGTCACGTTGCAGTGCAGGGGGTTCCATTTTCGGCATGGGCTTGCAATTCTTTAACACTGCCGGTCGGAAGTGCGCAAAAAAGAAATCACAATCGCCGTACGTCACCCCATTCTCAATGAGGCGCAAAGAAAATGCCGGTTCAGTATGTCTCAAACAGGCCCCGTCGATGAGGATTGGGGGTTGATCGCAGGCGGCACGCAATGGCTTGCACGAGATCTGACCGTCTGTGCGTACATTCGGAAGGTGTGTTCTCCCCCCGGAGGTGGGGCGAAGTCGGTTTGTCAGTCATTGTATGAAAGCAGTTGTTCTTCGTACCGGTACGGTTTCCTGTCTCGTAGCCGCCGCGGTTCTCCTTGCGGCGCAGGCTGTCTGGCCCTGGCGCACGGCCATGCTCGCACCCACACCTCAGGCCGATTATGGCGATCCGGTTCGGGCTGAGCACGGCATGGTAGTCTCTGCCAGCCGCCTGGCCTCTCAGGCCGGCGTGGACGTGCTGAAGAAAGGTGGCAACGCTATCGATGCGGCGGTGGCCACCGGGTTTGCGCTCGCCGTCACGTTTCCCGCCGCGGGCAATCTGGGCGGGGGCGGCTTCATGGCCATCCGCTTTCCGGAGGGCAAGGCGACTACCATCGACTTCCGTGAGAAAGCTCCGCTGGACGCTACACGCAACATGTTTCTGGACTCGACGGGAACGTTCGTGCCCGAGCGTAGCCAGCGTGGCTACCTGGCCTCGGGCGTGCCCGGCAGCCCCGCCGGTCTGCTCCTCGCACACGAGCAGTACGGCAAGCTGCCGCTGAAGGACGTGCTGGCGCCTGCCATTCGGCTGGCGGAAAGAGGCTTCCCCCTCTCCCGCAGCCAGGCCCACCGCTTCAACGCCTTTCGCGGGGAGTTCAGCCAATTTCCGGGCACGAAGAAGTACTTCACGAAGGCGGACGGCACGCCGTACCGAGAGGGGGAACGGTTCGTCCAGCGCGACCTCGCGGCGGTGCTCAAGCGCATCCGCAAGCACGGATGGGCCGGGTTCTACGAGGGTAAGACGGCCGACCTGATCGCAAGGGAAATGGCACGCGGACACGGCCTGATGACGAAGCAGGATCTTGCAAGCTACCAGGCTGTCGAGCGCCCGCCGGTGCGGGGCACGTATCGCGGTTATCGCATCATTTCGATGGGGCCGCCCTCATCCGGCGGTATCGCACTGGTGCAGCTTCTGAACGCCGTCGAGCCGTTCGACGTGCACGAGATGGGATTCAACTCCAGCGAAACAATACACCTGATGGGAGAGGCGATGCGCCGCGTCTATGCCGACCGGGCCTACTGGCTGGGCGACCCCGACTACGTGAGGGTGCCGATCCAGCATCTCATCGACAAAGACTACATGCGCCGCCGCATGGCGGACTTCAACCCGTACCGTGCCGACACGAGCCGGGCTCTCACACATGGTAATCCCCTCGCGTACGAGTCCACCGAGACGACACATTTCTCGGTAGTCGACAATGACGGCATTGCCGTCGCCGTGACGACCACCATTAACGGCTACTACGGCTCGAAAGTGGTCGTAGACGGGGCCGGGTTCTTCCTGAACAATGAGATGGACGATTTCAGCGCCAAGCCCGGCACGCCCAACATGTTCGGGCTGGTCGGTGCGGAAGCCAACGCCATCCAGCCGGGTAAGCGGATGCTCTCGTCCATGTCGCCCACCATCGTCGAGGATCCGGAGGGCGACCTGTTCATGGTCATCGGCACGCCCGGCGGTGCCACCATCATCACGACGGTGTTTCAGGTCGTCATGAACGTGATCGATCACGGCATGAACATCCAGGCCGCCGTGTCCGCGCCGCGCGTGCATCACCAGTGGCTGCCCGACGTGCTGCGGTACGAGCGCATGGGCCTTGCGAAAGACGTCGTCCGCAACCTGGAGCAGCGGGGATGGAAGATCGAGGAGGACAACGGCACCTGGGGAGCGGCCGACGGCATCGTCGTGCGTGCAGGCGGTTCGGAGGCCAGCCGGATCCTGTTCGGCGGGGCGGACCCTCGTGGGGAGAACGCGGCGGTGGGATACTGAGCAGGCTGCGCCGCAGCACCCTGTTCAACTTTCCCGGCTAGTTAAAAAACAGTATGTTAAACGGCGGCTGTCGACGATCGGGGCCCGCAGCCATGAGACCAATAGGAGAAACGACGTGACGACCATCGATGCCATTCAAGGCTACTTCGACAGCCTCGAACAGAGGAGGGGCTGGGAGGGCTTTCTGTCCGATGAAATGACGTTCACTAACTTTGCCAGTCCCATCAAGCGGGTCACAGGCAGGGGTGCGTATGTCGAGGCAACAAAGCGCTTCTTCTCTATGATCACCGCACTGGAGGTCAAAGACCTCGTGGTAGATGGAGAAAAAGCTTGCGCCTTGACCCGATACACACTTCAGCCGCCTGGTGGCCCGGTCTTCGACTGCCACGTCGCCGAAGTGTTCGAAGTACGAGACGGTAAGATCACTTCGCTCGACATCTACTTTGACAGCGCGCCCTTCCCCAAGTAGCCGAAGCAAGCAATCCGAATGGCACGCGATGAAAACCTTGTGAGTCGGGTCAGGGCGGCTCTGGCGCACGTACCCGGCGTCGAAGAAAAGAAGATGTTCGGGAGTATTGCGTTCATGGTACGCGGCAAGATGTGCGTCGGCGTGCGTGCGGAGCGAATCATGTGCCGTATCGACCCGACGGTCCACGCCGCGGCGGTGGAACGCAAAGGCTGTCAGACTGTGATTATGAAAGGGCGGCAGTACCGAGGCTATGTGTACGTCGACGCAGAATCGGTAGGAACAAACGGCGCTCTAAAGTACTGGGTTGATCAGGCATTGGACTATAACAAGGCAATAACCTCAACAAGGGAGCAAAATCCATCGGTATAGGAATGGTCACGCGCAGCCAAATAATGCATTCCAACCCCAACCTCTCAAATTCCTCCTTATGCACCTTCGCAATCCGTTCCGCCGCGCAGGACTAATCCTTGCGGGCGCTCTCGCCCTTCTGATACCGCAGATCGTCAACGCGCAGTCCGCCACGCTGCCGCTCCTGCCGCTTGCACTCCACGATCTGAGCGCTTTCCGTCCGGCGGCTGACAACTGGAGTATCGTGGGAGATGTCTACGCCCTGCCGGACGATGCGGAGCTCCACACGCAGGCAGGCACTAACATCCTCGTCAATGCCGGTAAGAACACCTATAACGAGAAGCAAAACCTGTTCACGGACTGGGAACACGGTGATCTCGACCTGGAACTGGACTACATGCTGCCGAAAGGCTCCAATTCCGGTATCTACCTCCAGGGCCGCTACGAGGTGCAGTTGTTCGACAGCTGGGGCGTGCAGCATCCTAAATACAGCGATGCGGGTGGCATTTATGAGCGATGGGACGACAGCCGGGGCTCGGGAAACGAGGGGTATGAGGGCATCCCGCCACTCATGAACGTGAGCCGCGCCCCCGGTCTCTGGAACCACCTCCATATCGTCTTTCAGGCGCCCCGCTTCGACGCGCAGGGCCACAAGGTAGCCAACGCGCATTTTGTTAAAGTCGAACTCAACGGAGTCGTCGTACAGGACAACGTCGAAGTCACCGGCCCCACGCGCTCCGCCGCCTTCACCGACGAAATGCCGATGGGGCCGCTCATGCTCCAGGGCGACCACGGCCCGGTGGCCTTTCG
>DASSAV010000282.1:0-3267 GCA_035699265.1 Rhodothermales bacterium | reverse complement strand
CCCGTCACCTCGTCCAGTCCCCAAGCCGGGCACCATGCGCCATCGCCGTCCACATCTTCGGCACACCGCTCTCCTGATCGGGATCATTGTGCTCGCGCTGGCCTTCCCGGCCACGCTCCGGGCGCAGTATTTCCGCTTCGGCAAGAACAAAGTCCAGTACCAGGGGCACGACTGGCACTATCTCCAGTCCGAACACTTCGACGTCTACTACTACGAAGACGGCTACCTCCTCGCCAACTTCACCGCCCACGCCGCCGAAGCGGCATACGCCCAGATCACCCGGCTCGTCGGCTACGAGATTACCGACCGCATCCCCATCATCGCCTACCAGAGTCATAACGACTTCTCCGTCACCAATGCGCTCGACCTGCCCACCTACAGCGAGGGCATCGGCGGTGTCACCGAGTTGTTCAAAAATCGGGTGGCCGTCCCATTCATGGGCGACTACCGGGACTACCGGCGCGTCATCCACCACGAGCTCGTCCACGCCGTCCTCAACGACATGTTCTTCGGCGGCTCCATCCAGTCCATCCTCCAGAACAATATCCAGCTCCGCATCCCCCTCTGGTTCAACGAAGGCCTCGCCGAGTATGCCGCCCTCGGGTGGGATACGCAGTCGGACATGTACGTCCGCGAGGCCGTCCTCGAGGATCACCTTCCCCCGATCAAATTCCTCGACGGCTACTTCGCCTACCGGGGCGGCCAGAGCGTGTGGGACTACGTAGCCGAGCAATACGGCCAGGAAAAGATCGCCGAAATCCTCCAGCGCGTCCGCGTCACTCGCAACGTCGAGAGCAGCTTCCAGCGGGCCACCGGCCTTACCCTCGATGAACTATCGGATCGCTGGCACCAGACGCTCAAGGAAATCTATTACCCGGAGGTCGCCGCCCGGCAGTCGCTGGACGATGTCGCCAAGGCGGTCGTCACCCGCGAAAACGGCTACCTCAACACCAGCCCGGCCCTCTCTCCCAAAGGCGACAAGCTCGCGTACATCACCACCAAAGGCGCACTGTTCGATGTCTACCTGGCCGATCCCGAGGACGGCACGGTGATAGGCAAGCTCATCGACGGGCAGAACAACACCGAGTTCGAGAGCCTCCGCATCCTCACGCCCGGTCTCTCGTGGAGCCCCGACGGCAAACGCATCGCCGTTGCCGTCAAAAGCGGCCGCTCGGATGCCGTCGCCGTCGTCGATGTCGATACCCGCCACACCACAGAATACCGCATCCCAGGCATCGACCAGATCATAACCGTCGCCTGGAGTCCACAGGGTGGCCGCATCGCCTTCGAGGGGTCGATGAATGGTCAGAGTGATATCTACGTCCTCGACCTCGGCTCCCGTGAGGCTGTCAACTATACGGACGACGTCTTCAGCGACCACGAACCGGCGTGGAGTCCGGACGGCAGCACGCTCGTCTTCTACAGCGACCGCGGCGGCCACCTGGAGGTCGGCAAGTATCGCGCCGGCACCTTTCAGATGTTCGACGACGACTACAGCCAGTACGACCTCTACCTGCTCGAGCCCGGTGAAGGTCAGGTGCGGCGCGCCACGTCGGACGAGACCTGGGACGACCGCAGCGCCCGCTTCAGCGCAGACGGAAACAAACTGCTCTTCATCTCTGACCGGAACGGGGTCTACAACCTCTACGAGAAAAACCTCCTGACCGGCTCCGTGCGCCCCGTTACGGACGACGTCGTCGGGGTCACACAGCTTTCACTCTCAGCCGATGGCAGCAAGGCCGCCTTCGTCCGCCTCCGCGAAGGCACGTCGTCCATCTACGTGATGAAAGACCCCTTCGATCACACACTCCCGGAAAGCGAGCTGGCTCCCAACGTGTGGGCCGAGCGCGTGGGGCGGCAGGCGGACCTGGAAGCACCGGCCCTCACGCTCGCCTCGGCGTCCGTCCTGCAAAACAACCCGCTCTTGCGCGATGCGAGCGACGGCATCGCCTATGCCCGCAATCGCGCCCAGAGTCCGGCCCTCTGGGCCTCGCGTTCCGAACTGATGGCTCAGTTGCTCAACGCAGACGGCGCGGCGCCTGCCCCGCTCGACACCGTCTCCTTCCTCGGTCCCGGTGCCGAATCCGATACGTCCGCGTATGGCAACGTGAGCGTCGACTTCCACGGCTACAACTTTGGCCGGGAGGCCCGGGAAGCCGACCGAGAAGACGACGACGGCCGGTTTCAGCCCGTCGATAACGTCGACGAGCACGGCAACTATAAGCCGAAAAAGTACAAGCTCTCGTTCTCGTCCGACCTCATCTACGGCACCGCAGGCTATGACATGCTCTACGGCGCACAGGGCATCACCCAGATGATGTTCAGCGACATGCTGGGCGACCATCAGATCTTCGTCGCCACCAACCTGCTCATCGATCTCCGCAATTCGGATTACATCGTCGCCTACAACTACCTGCCGCGCCGGATCGATTGGAGCTTCTCGGCCTTCCACATGTCCCGCCTCTTACAGGACTATCGCTATGGTGCCGCCACTTTCTATCAGTACCGGCAGTACGGCGCGGGTGTCCTGGCCACCTACCCCCTCGACAAGTTCCAGCGGCTCGACTTCCAGCTAAACCTCCTCGGCGTGAGCCAGGCGGATATTACCGACCCGGCCTCGCAGGCCCTCGTACGGTCGCTCATCCACCCCTCCGTCACCTTCACCCGCGACGTTTCCACCCCCGGCCGGCTCTACCCGACCGGAGGCCACCGCTTCGCCGTCAGCCTCTCGGGCAGCCCCGGAAACCTGGTGGGCGAGCAGATCCGCTTCCTCACCCTCCTCGGCGATGCCCGCTTCTATACCTCGTTCGGTAGAGGCTTCTACTCCGTCGCCCTCCGCGCATCGGCCGGCACCTCACTCGGCCCGGAGAAACAACTCT
The DNA here is from genome assembly GCA_035699265.1 of Rhodothermales bacterium. Lineage (GTDB taxonomy): Bacteria > Bacteroidota > Rhodothermia > Rhodothermales > DASSAV01 > DASSAV01. Next base: position 388 of record DASSAV010000282.1, on the reverse strand, counting down.
TCTACGCTTCCGGCGTGCAGAACTGGATCAACCGCGCCTTCGATGAAACCAACGGCTTCCCTATCAACGACGTCTCGGACTTCCTCTTCGCCACCCCCGTCATGCCCCTGCGCGGGTACGACATCAACAAGCGAAACGGCTCCAACTTCGGCCTCGTCAATGCCGAGTTCCGCTTCCCCCTCGTAGCCGCCCTGCTCCCCGGTCCCATCCCCGTCCTCCCGCTCTACGACGTCCAGGGCGTCGCCTTCCTCGATGCAGGCAGCATCTGGGGCGGAAGGGGACTGGACAAACGCTTCAACCTCTTCCACAAAGATGAAGCCGGCAAGCGCTACCTGGACGACCTCCTCATCGGCGCCGGCTTCGGCCTCCGCACCATCCTCCTCGGCTA
>DASSAV010000281.1:0-3044 GCA_035699265.1 Rhodothermales bacterium | reverse complement strand
AGGGATCGCCAGCGTATGGGAAAGCAACACCCTCCGGCCCTGGCGGGCCACCTCCCTCGGAGGGAGGAGTTGAACGCGCTTCGCTCTTTCCAAACAGTCTCCCAGCTTTGCACAAGAGTTTTACAGAACGGGTATGAGGGGCGGCTGTACGTACGCGCACTCCCGAAGAGAAGCATCCTCCACCCTCAAGCAGAACAATAATGCGGCATTCCCTTTCCGTACTGTCATTGGGGCTGATGTTGAGCCTGTGTGGTTCGGCCGCCGCCCAGACCGTGAACACGGCGCCCCTTGCGGTGCCTGACATCCCCTACCAGAAGTTCGTCCTCGATAATGGCCTCACGCTCATCGTACACGAAGACCACAAGGCCCCCATCGTGGCCGTGAACGTGTGGTATCACGTCGGATCCAAGAATGAGCCGGCAGGGCGCTCCGGCTTCGCGCACCTGTTCGAGCACCTGATGTTCAACGGCTCCGAACACTACGACGACGACTACTTCCAGCCGTTCGAGCGGGTCGGCGCCACCGACATGAACGGCACGACGAACCACGACCGCACCAACTACTTCGAGAACGTTCCCACCAACGCGCTCGATCTGGCCCTCTGGATGGAGTCGGACCGGATGGGCCACCTGGTCGGGGCCATAGACCAGGGCAAGCTGGACGAGCAGCGCGGCGTCGTCCAGAACGAGAAGCGCCAGGGCGAGAACCAGCCCTACGGTGAAGCCTGGAACAAGATCACCGACGCGACCTGGCCGGAAGGGCATCCCTATGCCCACACGGTCATCGGTTCCATGGACGACCTCAATGCCGCCTCCCTGGAGGACGTGAAGGACTGGTTCAAGACCTACTACGGTCCGAACAATGCCGTGCTGACCATCGCCGGCGACATAGACACCGACGCGGTGCTCGAAAAGGTGAAGCACTACTTCGGCGACATCCCGCCCGGCCCGCCCATCTCGCACTTCGATACCTGGGTGGCCAAGCGCACCGGCGAGCAGCGCGAGATCATGCAGGACCGCGTTCCGCAAGCACGCATCTACAAGGTGTGGAACGTACCCGAGATCGGCAGTAAGGACTACAACCTCCTATCGGTCGTCTCCGACGTGCTCACCAACGGAAAAACCTCCCGCCTCTACAAGCGCCTCGTGTACGACGACCAGATCGCCAGCGACGTCAACTCGGGCATGGATGGGCGGGAGATCGCGAGCCAGTTTCTCATTGTGGCTACGGCGCGGCCCGGCGTGGAACTCTCGAAAGTGGAACAGGCGCTGGACGAGGAATTGAACAGGTTCATCGCCGAAGGCCCCACCCCCGAAGAGCTCGAACGTGCCAAAACGTCCGAGTCGGCAGGCTTCATCCGCGGCATCGAACGCATCGGCGGCTTCGGCGGCAAATCGGATATCCTGGCCCGCAGCGACGTCTACAGCGGCAGCCCAGACGCCTACAAGCAGGATTTGCAAGACGTGCAGCAGGCTACGACCTCCGAGGTGCAGCGGGCCGCGCAGCAGTGGCTCTCCGACGGCACCTACACCCTCGAGGTACACCCTTATCCCGAGCTGACTGCCTCCGCCGAGGGCGCCGACCGCTCAGGCCTGCCCGACCTCGGCGCCCCGCCCACGGCGGACTTCCCCGATCTCCAGCACGCCACGCTCTCCAACGGACTCAAGATCGTCCTCGCTGAGCGGCACGCCGTTCCCATCGTCGATTTCAATCTGCTCGTGGATGCAGGCTTCGCGGCGGACCAGGGCGACAAAATGGGCACGGCGAGCCTCGCCATGAACATGCTCGACGAGGGCACCGCGAACCGCTCCGCTCTGGAGATCAGCGACGAGGAAACCACGCTCGGCGCCAACCTGAGCACCGGCTCCAACCTCGACATGTCCTCCGTGTGGCTCTCCGCACTCAAGCAGAACCTCGGCCCCTCGCTGGACCTCTTCGCCGACGTCGTGCTCCATCCGGCCTTCCCGGCCGAGGAGTTGGATCGCCTGCGGGCACAGCAACTGGCTGCCATCCAGCGCGAAAAGGTCACGCCCCGGCTCATGGCCCTGCGAGTCTTTCCAAAGCTGCTCTACGGCGAGGGCCACGCCTATAGCCTGCCCTTTACCGGATCGGGTACCGAAGCTTCCGTAAAGAGCATCACCCGCGACGACCTAGTCGACTTCCACGACACCTGGTTCAAGCCCAACAATGCCACCCTCGTCGTGACGGGCGACATCACCATGGATCAGTTGAAGCCGCTCCTGGAGGACCACTTCAGTGACTGGGAGAAGGGCCGTGTGCCCGAGAAACACATCGCCGAGGTCCCACAGCCCGAAGGCGGTACGCTCTACATCATGGACCGCCCCGGCTCGCAGCAGTCGATCATCCTGGCCGGGCACCTCGCGCCCCCCCGGTCCAACCCGGACGAGGTCGCCATCGAAACGCTGAACAACATCCTCGGCGGCGTCTTCACCTCGCGCATCAACATGAACCTGCGTGAGGACAAGCACTGGTCATACGGCGCCGGCACCCTCATGCCCGGCGCGCGCGGGCAGCGTCCTTTCTTCGCGTATGCCCCCGTCCAGACGGACAAGACCAAAGAGTCCATCGCCGAAATCAAGCAAGAGTTGGAGGGCATCGTCGGCGCACGGCCCGTCACCGCAGAGGAGTTGGAAAAGGCCCAGAAGAACCAGACGTTGAGCCTGGCGGGGCAGATCGAGACCCTCAGCGCCCTCAGCGGCAATGCCAGCGAGATCGTCCGCTACGGCCTGCCGGACGACTACTACGATACCTACGCCGGCAAGGTGCGCGCGCTCGACGTGAAAGACCTCGCCGCTGCCGCCCAGGAACTCGTCCACCCCGACCACCTCGTGTGGGTGATCGTGGGAGACCGTGAGAAGATCGAGCCGGGCATACGAGCACTCGGCTTCGGAGAGGTTCGGCTGATCGATGCAGACGGGAACGTGCTCTCGCAGGCGGGGACGAAGTAGGTTTCGTTTTCCTGAGGAAGCCGCGCAGGCCCGGTGCAGTGTGACGCTCACCGGGCCTGTTCCTTTATTGCGTCA
>DASSAV010000280.1:0-5802 GCA_035699265.1 Rhodothermales bacterium | reverse complement strand
AGACGCACACCCCCCTCTCTCCCTCTCTCCCTTTCCCCCTCTCCCCCTCTCCCCCATTCCTCCTCTCCTCCTCTCTTCCCCTCATTCACTCCTCAAACTATCCACCGGATTCGCCACCGCCGCCTTGATCGACTGGTAGCTCACCGTCAGCCACGCGATCACCAGCGCGGCCACGCCCGCCCCCACGAACATCCAGGTGTGGATCTCTACCCGGTACGTGAAGTGCTCCAGCCACTTGTTCACCAGAAAGTAGGCCAGCGGCGCCGCCAGCACGAACCCTACCAGTACCAGCTTCGTGAAGTCCATCGAAAGCAGCATCACCAGGTTGGACGCGGAGGCGCCGAGCACCTTGCGCACCCCGATCTCCTTCGTCCGTTGCTCCGCCGTGAACGAGGCCAGGCCGAACAGGCCGAGGCACGAGATCACCACCGCGATTACGGCGAAGATGTTGGCCAGCTTGCCCATCACGATCACCCCCCGGTACATGTCCTCGAAGTCCTTGTCCATGAACTCATACTCGAACGGGTAGCCGGGGTTGAACTGCTTGTAAACGGCCTCGAAGCCAGCCACGGCCTCTTTCGTCCGGCCCGGCGCTGTCCGCACCCACACCATATTGGTTTGCGGCGGGTCCAATCGGATGATCGTCGGCTCGGTCGGGGCCTCCATCGACTGCATGTGGAAGTCCTTCACCACGCCGATCACCTGCCCCTTCCGGTCCCAGAATTCGAGCGACTTGCCCACGACCGATGAGGGATCGGAGCCCCCACCCAGCGCCGCCACTGTACGCTCGTTGATGACGTAGTTGGCCGTATCGAGGCTGTGGTCCTTCGAGAAGGCGCGCCCGGCAATCAAGTGCATCTTCATCGTCTCCACGAAGTCGTAGTTCGCGTTGATGATGTGGAAGAGGGTGTTGTCTTCGGGGTCTTTTCCCTCCCACGTGGGGTCCGTGGTGGAGCTGCCTACCTGGAGCGGGTCGTCGCTGGAGGCCGTCACGCTCACGATGCCGGGCTGCTTCAGGAGCTGCTGCTTGAACGCATCGAACTGGTCCCGTACCTGCCCTTCCAGCCCGGTGGAGACCAGGTTGCCCCGGTCGAGCCCCAGGTCTCGGTTCAGGATATAATGCACCTGGAGGAACACGGCCGCGGTCCCCACGATGAGCAGCGTGGAGAGGGCGAACTGGAACACCACCAGGCCTTTCCGCAGCCGCGCCGCGCTGGGCCGCTGCCGGAACGTCCCCCGCAGGATGGCGACCGGGTTAAAGGCGGAGAGGTACAGCGCCGGGTAGCTGCCCGACAGGATGCCCGTCAAGAGCGCGATCCCCAGCACGGCCAGCAGGAACCGGGGGTTCAGGTCCAGGAACCCGATGTGCTTGTCCGTCAGCGTGCTGAACGAGTGGAGCAGCGCCACCACCAGTAGCATCGCCAGCACGAACGCCGCCCCCGCCATCAGCATCGACTCCGCCATGAACTGCCTTATCAGCGATTGCTGACTCGCTCCGACTGCTTTCCGGACGCCGATCTCCTTCGACCGCTGCATCGAGCGGGCCGTCGCCAGGTTCATGAAGTTGATGCTGGCAATGAGAAGCAGAAAGATGCCGACGATGCCGAAGATGCGGATCAGGTCGATCCGCCCGCCCTGGAGCTTGCCGTCCCGGTAATCCGAGTACAGGTGCATGTCCTCGAACGGCTGCAGGAAAACCGTCGTGTTGTCCATGCCCTTGTTCTTGTCGACCATGCCCGCAATCTTCGGGTCCAGCGCCGCGCCCGTGGCCCCCGGCTTCAGCTCCGCGTAGATCTCCAGGCCGCTGTTGCCCCAGTCGTTCACCCAGTCATTGCGCTGGATGAAGTCCTCCATTGGCAGGACGAGGTCCATCTGGAACGACGAGTTCTGCGGCACGTCCGCAAACACGCCGGTGATGCGGAAGTCCTTCCGGTGGTTGATGTTGAGCGTCTGCCCCAGCACGTTCCCCTTCGTCCGCCAGTCCTCCCCGAACAGCTTCGACGCCAGCTTCTCCGAGATGGCGATGGCGTCCGGACTCTTGATGACGTCGGCCGGACTGCCCATTATGAGCGGAAACGAGAAGCTCTGGAAAAAGGCCGGGCCCGCATAGTAGCCCTTCTCCCGGAAGGTCTGGTCCCCGTAGGTCACCAGCGGCTGCTGCTGCCACGATACCGGCATCGCATGCGCCACCTCGGGGTAATCCTTATTGAGCACGTCCGCTATCGGCTTCGGCACCGAGCTCCACGTGTAGATCTGGTCGCCCAGGTGCACCGTCCGCATCACCCGGTAGAGGTTGTCCCCCTTCTCGTGGAAGCGGTCGTAGCTGACCTCGTTCATCACCCAGAGCAGGATGAAGAAGCTGCACGCCAGCCCGATCGACAGGCCCACGATGTTGATGAACGTATACCCCTTCTGCCGCTTCGCATTGCGCAGCGCGGTCTTCAGATAGTTCTTGAGCATGGCGGGATAGGACGGGCGGGTTTCGGAGACATGCGACGACAATCACCCGTTTACGGGACAGTTGCGCGAAGTTGCACCCGACCTGGCACGGCTATCCCACACCGCACGGCCGTGCGGCCCTACAACGTGGCGTAACGGGCCATTAATACGCCACGATCACAGATCCTCTGGCCGAAGCCCCGTGCGCTTGCTGATGCGCGCGAGCATGCGCGGACCGATCTCCTCTCGGTCGTGAAAGGCCCAGACCACATCCGGCCACCCAGGCCGCATCAGCACCCGGTGTGAGCCGCCGCCCTCACGCTTGACCGTCCAGCCGATCCGCAACAGGGCAGCCAGCACCTTACGTGCTTTCGTACTCGGCCAGCTACTCACGCGGCCTCGCGGAAGAACAAATGTCCCAGCGCGGGGGCCGCTTCCCCGTGCTCAAGTTGTTCGGCCAGCACCCGGAGTGCGAGTGCCTTCACACGGGAAATGGCTTGCTCGCGCGTATCGCCGTAAACGAGCACGCCGGGCAAGGCGGGCACCTCCGCGATCCAGCGCCCATCTTCCTCCCGGTCGATTTCAATGCTTAGATCCATAGCTCCGGATACCAGATCCGAATGCTGATTTCGGGAATCGCTCAGGCACGAGCATAAATATAGTGCCTGCCTATGCTTGCTCCTACCCTCACGCAACAGCCCAGATCCAACCAGATCACCAACGACGCCTCCTGCACGCCCAAACCCTCTCCCCCTCATTCACTCCTGAGGCTCTCCACCGGATTCGCCAGCGCCGCCCGGATCGACTGGTAACTCACCGTAAGCCAGGCGATTACCAGTGCGGCAACACCCGCGCCGACGAACATCAGGGGGGTGATGCTCACGTGGTATGCGTACGTGTCCAGATACTTCTGAATCAGCCAGTACGCCAGCGGTGCCCCCAGCACGAAGCCGAGCAGCACCAGCTTCGTGAAGTCCGCCGAGAGTAGCATCACCAGGTTGGAGGCCGAGGCCCCGAGCACCTTGCGCACCCCGATCTCTTTCGTCCGCTGCTCCGCCGTGAACGAGGCCAGCCCGAACAGCCCGAGGCAGGAGATGAAGATGGCAATGACGGCGAACACGTCTGCCAGCTTTCCCATCATGATCACCGACCGGTACATTCCCTCATATTCTTTGTCGAGGAACTCATACTCGAAGGGATAACCGGGATTGAACTGCTTGTAAACAGCCTCCAGCCCGGCGAGCGCCTCGGCGGTACGGCCAGGCTCTGTGCGGACCCAGCCCTGATTCGTTGCGTCCGGCATGAGGACGAAGATGACCGGGCTGATCGGCGCGTCGAAGGTAGCCGTATGGAAGTCCTTGACCACACCGATCACCTGGCCCGGCGGGCCCCACGCCTCCAGCTTCTCGCCGACGGGGTTCGCCTTCCCCATTGCCTTCGCCGCCTGCTCATTGATGATGTACCCCGCCGAGTCCGCGCCGAACTGCCGCGCAGGCGTCCGCCCGGCCGCCATTTCCATTTTCATCGTCTCGATGAAGTCGTAGCCGACCCGGATGATGCCGAACTCGGTCTGGTCGTTAGGGTCTTTGCCCTCCCAGGTAGCGCTCGAGGTGGAGGAGCTCACCATGAGCGGATTTCCCCAAGAGGTAGTAACGTTTACGATGCCGGGCTTCTTCATCAACTCGTGCCGGAACGCCTCGTACTGCTCCCGGATGCCGCCCTCCAGCCTGAACGTGACGAGGTTGCCGCGGTCCAGCCCGAGATCCTTCTTCATGATGTACTGGATCTGGAAGTACACCGCCGCCGTGCTCACGATAATCAGCGTCGAAAGCCCGAACTGGAATACCACCAGTCCCTTCCGCAGCACCGCCGCCCCTGGCTTCTGCCGGAACGTCCCCCGCAGGTTCGCCACCGGACTGAACGAGGAGAGGTACAGCGCCGGGTAGCTGCCGGCGAAGAGGCCAGTCAGGAGCGCGATGCCCAGCACGCCCAGGAGGAAGGTCGGGCTCAGGTCCGTCACGCCCACGTGCTTGCCCGTGAGCGTGTTGAAGACGGGCAGGAGCGCCACCACGAGCAGCAGCGCCAGGACGAAGGCGGCACAAGCCAGCAGCATCGTCTCGGCGAGGAACTGACCGGCGAGGGAACGCTGCGTGGCGCCGATGGCCTTGCGGACGCCGATCTCCTTGGAGCGCTGAGCGGAGCGGGCCGTCGCCAGGTTCATGAAGTTGATCGAGGCGATGAGCAGGAGGAAGAGGGCCACGACGGTGAAGATGCGGATCAGCTCGATCCGTCCGCCCGTGTTCACTCCGTTCTCGAACTTGCCATAAAGGTGCACGTCCTCAATCGGCTGCAGGAACACCACCTCGTCCTGCTCGTCGGGGCTGTTCTTCTCCAGGATATCGGCGATCTTCGCATTGACGTCCACCAGCGAAGCGCCCTTCCTCAGCCGGACACACAGCGGGAAGGCATTGCTGCCCCAGTGCAGCGCCCACTCGTTCTCGGCGAAGTACTCCTGGATCGGGAGCACCACGTCGAAGCGGATGGTGGAGTTGTCCGGTACGTCCGCGGCTACGGCGGTGATGGTAAAGTCCTCGTCGTGATCGATGTTAATGGTTTTGCCGATCACGTTGCCTTTCCGCCAGTCCTTCCCGAAGAGCTTGGCGGCGAGCTTCTCGGAGATGACGGCGGAGTTCTCTACCTGGAGCGCCGTGGCGGGATCGCCCTGGAGGAGCGGAAAGGTGAACACCTCGAAGAAGTCCGCCCCGGCGTAGGTCCCCTCCTCACGGAAGCTATCCTCGCCGCGTGTGATCAAAAAGTGTTGGCCTCCCCACGAATAGGTGGCGTTCTCGATCTCCGGGAAACCTTTTTTGAGCGCATCGGCCATTGGCCCCGGTGCGGCCCTTCGCGTAAACACGACCCCGTTGTTGGTCTCGTTGCGCAGAACCCGGTAGATGCGGTCGCCGTCCTTATGGAAGCGGTCGAAGCTGACCTCATTCATCACCCAGAGCAGGATGAAGAAGCTGCACGCCAGCCCGATCGACAGGCCCACGATGTTGATGAACGTGTACCCCTTCTGCCGCCTCGCATTGCGCAAAGCCGTCTTCAGATAATTCGTCAACATGGTGAGCCTCCAGCCGAACTCCCGTCTTATTTGGTGATCGTGCAGTCGCTTGGTCCAGACCACCCCCCGGTAAGCCCCTTCAAGCGTGCCGATGTCCCCCACGCGCCGCACGGCCATCTCGAACGCTTCCTCCACCGTGCGTCCCTCCGCCGTCAACTCCTCCACCTCATCCCGCAGATGGCTCTCCAGTTCATCCGCGTCGTCCTCAGAAATCGCCCGGTCGTGCAGCAGAAACCGCCGCC
>DASSAV010000279.1:0-3053 GCA_035699265.1 Rhodothermales bacterium | reverse complement strand
GGAATGCTGTCGCGGTAGGCGCGGTGGGCGGCGGCGCGCTCGTCGATCATATCGGCCAACTGGCGGACGTGGGCGAGGACGTCGGGCTTGTCTTTCGAGTAGATGTGCTCGCTGATGGCGTTCATGTGGTCGCCCGCATCGCGCAGCATGGTCTCGCTCCAGACGCCCATGCTGCCGACGCCGACGAGCTTGATGTCGGGGTCGACGTGCCACATGGCCTCCGTGACGGCGCGGTGCTTGTCGACGTAGGCGGAGAGGGGCATGTGGCCGAGCTGCCACTCGCCGTACATCTCGTTTCCTACAGCCCACCATGTGACGCCGTAGGGCTCGGGATGGCCGTTTTCCGCCCGGAGGCGTCCCAGGGGCGTATCGGCGGCGCCGTTGACGTACTGCACTTCTTCGGCAACATCCTCGATGGTGCCGAGGCCGGTGTTGACGGCTATATAGGCTTCGGCGTCCAGGAGATCCATGAGGTTCATGAACTCGTGGATGCCGACGTCATTCGGCTCGATGCCGGTCCAGGCCGGGTTCTTGCGTGGCGGTCGGCGGTCGCGGAGACCGATGCCGTCGCGCCAGTCGTACCCGCTGACGAAGTTGCCGCCGGGCCAGCGGTAGATGGGGGCATTGAGTTCGCGGAGGAGGGCCAGGACGTCGGCCCGGAAGCCGTCCACGTTGTCGGCCGGCATGAGGGAGGCCGTCCCGATACGGAGCGCGCCGCGCCCGGTGCCCACGATTTCGAGGCGGGCGCTGTCGCTGTTCGCGGGCGCGGTGAAGGAGAAGGGAACCGTCTGGTAGTCCGCCGTAACCCGGTCGATGGTGTGGGTGAGCGCCCGTCCATCGTCGAGCCGGAGGCGGACCTGGACGGGGGCGGCGCCGGGATCGCCCGCGAGGACGACGTGCCCCTCGTACTGCTTCCCCGCCACGAGGGCGAGGCCCTCCTGCGAGATGCCCGCTTCCATTCCGGTGAGGTGGACGACCGGGGTGTGGCTTCCGACGAAGGCACGGGTGGTGTCCATCGTGACCGTGCCCGCCGGGCCGATGACGCGCCAGGGAGAACCAGCGAGGTGGCGGAAGGGCCCGGCGTCCCAGTTGGGGTCGCTGGCCTCGCCCCAGGGGTCGTACCGGTCGGCGACGTCGTAGTAGAACTTGCGGTCTTGCAGCATTTCGGCCCAGACGCCGCCGTAGATGGAGCGGCCCAGGTGTTCCATGAACTGGCCGTAGATGTAGGGCGAGATGGGGGTTCCGGTGTCTGCGGCGTCGATGGTGACGGGGACCTGCGCGCGGGCTGCTGCGGGGGCGAGCAGGGCGAGGAGGGGGAGGAAGTGTTTTAGTGTTATCGTGTTCACGTGTTTGAGGGTTGGGGCAGTTTCAGATAACAGTTAGCAGTGAACAATGGGCAGTTGGGGTGCTGAGGATGTGCAGCATGGTCATATCGGGACTATTCGAGCGTATTCAGATAGTTCAGAACGGCAGTGCGGAACTGCTCGAAAGCGGCGGGCACGCGATCTATGCCTCGAGCCATCAATGCCCAATTCAAGTCCGTGCCGTACCCTGAGCGGACGATATGACGGAAGCTCCGGAACTCTTCAAACTCCTTGGCAAGTTCGCCATCGAAAAGGCCGGGGAGACCGGCCCTGGGCGGCAGGCAGAAGCGGCGGAGCAACTCGGCGTGCCACCTCTCACCGTCCGGTAGCGGTATGCCGTTGTGCTTCGAGATCCGCTTGAGGACGTTCTCGGCGCCGGTGTAGAACTGCATGAGAAAGGCCCCTGCTGCGACCTTCTCCACCAGCGTCGGATCCCGTCCGCTCACTTCGTTCTGGAGCTTCACCAGTTCGTCTACGACGACCTGCATCTGTTCCAGGTTAATGTCCACCTCCTCGCGTAGGTCAGCTTCCTTCATAGAGTACACGCCCCCGCTCGCGGATATATCGGATGAACCTGGTTTCCGGCTCCAGCGGCACGACGTCCAGGGCGATGCGGGCGGCTTGTTCCATCTCGGCCGCCATGCCGAAGAACTCCCAGCCCAGTACACCAGCGACGGCAAGATCAAGGTCGCGAGCGGTCTCCGGGTGGGTGGCGGCACTGCCGAAGAGGATGACGCGGGTAGCCCCGTAGCGTTTCGCCACGTCTACTGCGCGCTGTATCTGGTCCTGGGTGACAGGCATAGTCGCTCCGTTCTGGTGGTTCTTAGGGCTGGACACCTGGGAGTCGGGTCATTCGGCGGATGTCTGTCCCAGAAGGGCTGGGAGATCATTTGAGGTTCAATTGAGATTAACAGTCTGGGGGCCGGGTTGCAAGGGGGAAGAATCCTACCTTATCATCTTTGTTCGCAATGCCGCAGCCATTCCGTGTTGAAATGAGACCCGTTTCCAGAGCTATCCGCCGTCGGTTCGTTTCCTGTCGTTCTGCACTACCCCCTGACCTCCCGGGTGGTGATCGGGTGCTGGACTGGAGGGTATTACTATCCCTGCTCCTGGTGGCTGTCGTCCTTCAGGCTTGTGCGACACAGCGCAAGACCGTAGCGCGGGGAGGCAATCCGATCGTGGAGGGCTGGTACGCGGATCCGGAAGGGGCCATCTTCGAGAACACGTACTGGGTGTACCCCACCTACTCGGCGCCGTACGACGAGCAGGTGTTTTTCGACGCGTTCTCTTCGCCGGACCTCGTCCACTGGACCAAGCACGCGCACATCCTCGATACGACGCGGGTGGCCTGGGCGGACAGCGCGATGTGGGCGCCGGCCATCATCGAGAATGACGGGCGGTACTACTTCTTCTTTGCCGCCAACGACATCCACCACGACGGCGACGCTGGTGGGATCGGGGTGGCCGTCAGCGACAGTCCTGGCGGTCCTTTCGAGGACTACCTCGGGAAGCCGCACATCAACCGGTTCATCAACGGCGCCCAGCCCCTCGACCAGTTCGTGTTCCAGGACGTCGACGGCCAGTATTATATCATTTACGGCGGTTGGCAGCATGCCAACATCGCCCGGCTGAAGGATGACTTCACGGGGCTGGTGCCGTTCGAGGACGGTACGCTCGCCCGCGAGATCA
>DASSAV010000278.1:0-4827 GCA_035699265.1 Rhodothermales bacterium | reverse complement strand
CTTTCGTAGACGAGGTCGTCCAGTTGCTTGTAAAACCCGCCGATCGTAAAGAGCCCGATGCGGTTGGAGTAGAAGGAGAAGAATACGTCGTAGTTCGTCGATTTGGCCGGCCGGAGGAACGGGTTGCCCCGCTCGACTCGCTGCGCGTCGGCACTGATCCGCCGCCCCGGTGAAAGGAAGGTGTAATCCGGCCGGGATAACGTGCGCGTGCGGGCAAGCCGGATGTCGAACCAGTCGGTCACGTGAAAGCGCACGTGGAACATGGGGAACCACAGGCCATACTCGTTCGAGGCCGTCGTGTCCGAGATAAACGCTTCCGGGTTGTCGCTTTCCAGTGATCTGGCGTAGCCCTGCCGGGCGTTGTACTCCGTCCACGCGTGTTCGTAGCGAATGCCCGGGAGGATCATGAGCCGCGGCGTAATGTGCAGCTCCGCCATCGCGTAGCCGGCCCCGATATCCTCGTAGTATTCGTAGTCTTGCAGGTCGGCGAAAGGGGAGAAGAGGTACAGTGAGTCGAGCCGACTGTAAAATTGGGTGAGCATGCCCGGGTCCAGGACGGCCCCGAACGCATACTGGCCGTCCAGAAAATTCTTCGGCCGGTAATCCTGCGTCAGAAAGTTCTGGATCTGAACGAACCCGTTTTGCGTCAACGTGAGATCTCGCTCCGGAAAGGCGATCTCAATGGCATTCGTACCGGACCCCTCGTCGAACCGCTCCGTTCGCTCATCCTCGTCATGCGTGCGGACCTTGGAGCGGTACTTTCCACCGAATTTGACGTAGCCGGAAACGTGACGGCCGAACGCCAACGGAATTTTCAGGTCGGCTCGTGCGGCACGATTACGCTCCCACGCCCGTTCGTGCGTGTCCTGGCCGTCGTAGATGAACGTCTCTCCGAGGTTGTTGCGCGCGGCCTCTGGAACGTACGTCGGTCCTTTCTGGTCTTCGAGAATGGCGTCGTCGAATGCCCCTAACTCTTGAAAACGAATATGATTGTAATAGGGAATATTCTGTAACGAGGCTGAACGTGAGACCTGCCACTGGAAGTTGGATCCCAGAATGGTATGGTCGCCCCGGAGTGCGTTCGACAGGATACTCACATCGACATCCCGGTCCCGAAAATCGTACCAGGTTCGAAACTGGCCCAGGTTGTATTGTTTCTCTCTACGCAACTCGTCTCGCTTCAGGAGGCTGCCGAAGTTGCTCATGAGGATACTGCCGTGCGGAAGGTCGTAGTCGAGCATGATGCTGGCGCCGTATCGGTTGCGTGTTTCCAGCCGGTCCATCAGCGCAACCTGATCGACGCGAATCGGGGCGCGGTCCTCGCCTTCAATCGCCTCGCGGACGACGGAATAGCCGGCATTGAACACGTCCGAGCCGCGGTCGGCCCGCTCAAGGCTGGCCGTTCCGAGAACGCCAAACCGGTCGCCCAGGAAGCGGTTGCTCACGCTCGCATGCCCTTTGTACTGCCCGAATGCGGTCTGCTGGGAGTTGTAGCCTGTTTGGGCGTCGATTCCGTAGTGTAGACCGGCGGGCGCGCCCTTGAGGGTAAGATTGACGATGCCGCCGATAGCGTCGGCGTCCTGATCCGGCGTGAGGGCCTTGTATACTTCGATGCCCGCCAGCATGTCCGGTGAGATCATGCTGAGATTTACACTTCGATTCTGCGCGTCGGTAGCCGGTATCTGTACCCCGTTCACCGTAATCGAGGTGTATTTCGGCGAAAGGCCGCGTACCACCACCTTCTGCCCTTCACCGGCGTCCCGCAGGATGGAGATGCCGGGCAGGCGCCCGACCGATTCCGCCGCGTTGGCGTCGGGAAGCTCCTGTATGCGGGCAGCAGACACCACGTTCACGATGGTGTTGGAGGCGATCTGCTGGTTGATCGCGGCAGCCTGCCCCTCGGCCTGCGCCGTGACGACGACCTCTTCCCCCTGGACGATCTCAGGGTGGACTTCGATGTTGCGTTCGATGCGCCCGCCCTGCGGAACGACTACGTCTACGTGCTCCGTGCGGTAGCCGATGTAGCTGATCTCTAGGCTCTGATTCCCGCTCGGCACCAGGTTGATCCGGTACTCGCCGTCCAGCGAGGTCGCCGTCGCGAGGGAGGTTCCGGTAACCCGTACGGCGGCGCCGGGCAGCGGGTCGCCACTCTGCGCGTCTGTCACGACGCCGTAGATCGTGCCCGTCTGGGCGTATACACCGGCGGGGGCCAGGGCTGTCCCGGCCGCCATCACGAGCCCCGTGAGTAAGAGCGGAATCGACTTCATCGAACTGCTACCCGTGCCGAAGCAAAACCCTGCACCGCCATGCTTCCCCGCTATCCCGCCACCCGCAATGCGATGTCACCTCGGATTAGTAAAACGTTTTATAAAATCGGCAAAAGACTTCGTGTGTAAGTCTATCGAAGAGCAGGGGGAGAGAGTCGTGTAAAGACGTTGTTAAGAATCTATTCGTTGCACGAATGATTGTCAAGCGAATCTGAAATACGTTGGGCGCAAACTGGCGGTGGTCGCTTTCTGCGAGGTCAGGCCGGAGTCCCGTCCGCAGCCGCCGCTTGCGGCAGCACCGAGGACGCCCGGACCACCAGGCTCGCTGTGAACATGCGGCGGACCGGCGGGTGTGTGCTTGGATCCTTGAGCTGCGCCAGAAGCACGTCGGCGGCGGCTTCGGCGATCTCCCAGCGGGGCACGGCCAGCGTCGTCAGGGGCGGAAGCGTCTGCGCGGCCATAGGGATGTCGTCGTAGCCGACGACCGCGATGTCCTCGGGGATGTGCAGCCGCTGCTCGTGGGCCACCTGGATCGCACCGAGCGCCATCATGTCATTTGCCGCGAAGATGGCCTGCGGCGGTGTGTGCAGCGCCAGGAGGCGGCGCATGGCTTGCTGGCCGCCGCCGTACCGGAAATCGCCCTCGGCCACGAGAACATCCTGGTAGGGGAGCCCCGCGGCCTCCAGCGCCCTCCGGTAGCCGCGCTCGAACTGCATCTGCCCGTAGCTGCCGCTGCCCGGGCCTCGCTGGGGACCCGAGATCATGCCGATCCGGTCGTATCCCTGCTCTACGAGGTGCTGCGTGGCCTCGAAAGCACTCCGTTCGGAGTCGATCAGCAGCTTGTTCACACCGTCGAGTTCGTAATCTCGCTCGATTGCGACGACCGGCACCGGCTGCGGTCGGAGCAGGTACGCCCCCAACTCCTCGGCGCTTACGGAGTCACCGATGAGCACGATGGCGTCGACCTGTTTCTCCAGAAGCATGTGGAAGTTGCTGGCGCCGAGGTCGAAGCGGTGGTCCGAATCGCACAGGATGAGGTTGCGGTCGTGCTGGTAGAGGACGTGGCTGAGGTTCCGGACGATGTCGTTGAAGAACGGGTTCGTGATGTCGGAAACGATCACGCCCACCGAATAGCTCTGGCGGGTTTTCAGACTGCGGGCCAGGCGGTTGGGCCGGTAGCCGATCTGCTCGATAGCCTGCTGGATGCGCGCGCGCGTTTCCGCCGGCACCCACGCCGCCCGGTTCAGCACGGCAGAGACCGTCGCGATGGACACGCCGCAGTGCTTGGCGACGTCCTTGATCGTGGGATTTCCGTTTCGCTCGGCCATAATCGTGCCCGAATCATCCCCCAAGGTGCTTCAATGCGCGAAAGCGCGCGCGTGAGGACGATAAAATGGCCCACGCGACGTGGGTGGCAAATAAACTGCGCACGCGCATTGACTCAAAAACCGCTTTCGATTAAAATAGAAAGATAACTTAATCGTTTCAGCAAATCCAGTCGACCCGCTGAATCTCAGGCCAGATCATAAACACCCGCACACATGGCGGAAGTAGCCATCATACCCAAAAGCCGCTGGAAACGGATCGGGGCGCTCCTGGCGACGATAGGCCCCGGGCTGTTCCTGGTCGGCTACAACATCGGCACGGGCAGCGTCACCACGATGGCCTCCGCTGGCGCTGCCTATGGCATGACGCTGACGTGGCCGGTGCTCCTCTCTTGCCTCTTCACGTACGTGCTCATCGTCGCCTTCGGGCGCTATACCGCCATCACCGGAGAGACGGCGGTGTACAGCTTCAAGATCCACTTCGGGCGCGGGATCGCGCTGTTCGTGCTCATATCCATTCTCCTGAGCGAGTACGTCTCGTCCATGGGCGTCATGGCCATCGTCGCACAGGCCGTGCAGGAATGGTCGCGCCCGCTCACCGCCTCCGGCGAAGGCGTCAGCCCGGTTCTCGTCGCCTTCGTATTCGGCGGCGTGCTGTACGCACTCTTCCTCGACGGTAAGTACGGCTTCTTCGAGAAGATCCTCACGGTGTTCGTTGCCGTCATGGCCCTCAGCTTCATCGGGACGATGTTCATGGTGATCCCGGACCCGGCGGCCGTCATGCGCGGCCTTGTGCCTCGCGTGCCGGCGGAGACCAACGCGGCCCTGCTCATCGCGGGGATGGTCGGCACGACGATGGGCGCCGTCCTCTACCTGGTGCGCTCCATCCTGGTGAAGGAGAAGGGCTGGTCGGTGCAGGATCTGAAGCTGGAGCGCCGCGACGCCTTCGTCTCCGCCCTCATCATGTTCGTGCTCAGCATCTCCATCATGGCGAGCGCGGCCGGCACCCTCTACCCGCGCGGCATCCGCGTGGATAACGTCATCGACATGGTGGCCCTCCTGGAGCCGCTGGCAGGCCGCTTCGCCATCTCCATTTTCGTCGCCGGCATCGTGGCCGCGGGCCTGTCCTCCTTCTTCCCCAACGTCCTCCTCGGTCCCTGGTTGCTGGCGGACTACAACCACGAACCGCAGAACCCGCGCTCGCTTCGCTCTCGGCTCATCGCGCTGGGCGTGGT
>DASSAV010000277.1:0-18563 GCA_035699265.1 Rhodothermales bacterium | reverse complement strand
CCCGACCGGCTGAAGGTCTTCAACTCGTTCTTCGAGGCGCAGGACTTCCTGAAATCCTACCTCCGCCCTGGCGACACCGTCCTCTACGAAAACGACCTCCCCGATCAGTACGACGAACGCCGTCCGTAGCCCCAAATTCCCACACACGACCGCCCTTCGTACCTTCCTACCCTCCTAGACTCCTCGATTCCTAAACGCCCCCATGCAACCCTCCCTCGACCTCGAAACCTCGCTCCTCGCGCGCGGCTACCGCCACGTCGCCGGGGTGGATGAGGCGGGCCGGGGGTGCCTGGCCGGGCCGGTCGTCGCCGCCGCGGTCGTCCTCCCGCCCGGATGCATGATCGAGGGGGTGGACGACAGCAAGAAGCTCTCCCCAAAAGCCCGTGAAGAGGTTTTCGAGCGCATCCGGGAGGCGGCCGCCTGTGTGGGCGTAGGGCTGTGTACGCCGGAGGAGATCGACGAACTCAACATCCTCTGGGCAGCGATGGAGGCCATGCGCCGGGCCGTCCTGGAACTCCACCCCGCCCCGGACCACCTGTTAATCGACGGCAATACGGTGTTCCCGGATTCCCCCTGGCCATTCGAGACCATCGTGAAGGGCGACACCTGCTGCCATAGCATCGCCGCGGCGTCCATCGTCGCCAAGGTCACGCGCGACCGCCTGATGCGCGGCCTCCACGACGAACATCCCCACTATGGCTGGCAGCACAACGTCGGCTATCCCACCCGCGACCACTACGACGCCCTCGCCCACCACGGCCCCACCCCCCACCACCGCCGCACCTTCCGCCTGCTCTGACTCCTGCCGGACCGCATTAACTCGGCGCGGCTCCGCCCTCCTCATAAGGCTGCACCACCACAAAACCACCTGCCTGCCGGAAGTCCATCTGGAACGTCTCGCCCGAGGACTTGCCGAAGAGGGTGCCGAGGTTGATGTCCGTCCTGAAGTCCGGCTGAGCGTTTGCGCTCCACGCCACCGTCGCCTGCGGATCCGTCACGGCGGGGGTTTCGAGCACGATGGGCCTGCCGTGGGTGGTGAAGGCGATGAGCCCCGCCCCTCGGAGCTGGACGTTGAACAACCCGCCTGCCGCGAGCCCCGCCGCCTTTCGCATCATCTGAATGTCCCACTGGACGGTCTCCTGAAATGCCAGGATGTCGTTCCCGTTGACGGAGATCGCATCCTCGCCGGCGAGTTCCAGGATGTGGACCTCCTTGGCCTTGTCGGCCAGGTACAGGACGCCTCGCCCGGTCACCTGCATGGTCATCGCCCCTTCCCCCGTCATGCTCTTCTTAAGCCACTTGCCGAGTCCGCCGTGCTTCTGCGCGAACTTCAAGTCGCCCCGGTACGCCACCATCGCCCCGGCCTTCGCCCACACGGTCCCGTCCACCTTGACTTCCAGCAGCTTCGCATTCTCCAACTGAAACGCCGCGCCCCCTTCTTTTTGCTTGTGTTCGGTCAGGAACTGTTCGATACGCATCCTGCTGTCCTCATCGAATGGTCAATGTAGATGTCGCTCGCGTCGAGAGAATACGGATTATCGAGAAAAGGGTGCGGGTGAGTTGCACTTCCCGCATCACTGCCGCACCCTCCGACTGGGCTGAGCCTTCCCAACTGTTAACTACTCACTGCAAACTGCCAACTGCCCTCACCACCGCCTCGACGGTCTCTTCCGGCCCCATCTCTCCGACGTCCACCGTGACCTGCGCCCGGCTGTAAAACGGCTCCCGCGCGCCGATCAGGAACGCCACCCGCCGGCGCAGGCCCGACGCATCCAGCGGCCGTCCCTCGCTGCCCATCAGCAGCGGCCGCCCGGTCCCGATGGCCAGCAGCCGCTTCGTGAGCTGATCGAGCGGCACCCGGAGGTACACCACCGTCCCAGCCTCGCGGGCACGCTGGAGGTTTTCTTCCACCGTCAGTGCCCCCCCGCCCAACGCCACCACGACCCGCTCCCACCCGGTCGCCTCGCGCAGCAGCTCCGCTTCGAGCTTTCGGAACGCGGGCTCGCCCTCCTCAGCGAAAAGGACCGGGATCGGCTTCCCCGCCCGCTGTTCGATCAGATCGTCCAGGTCAGTGAAACCGTACCCCAACCGCTCCGCCAGCGCCGGCCCGATCGTCGTCTTCCCACTCCCCATAAAACCCGTCAAGAAAATTCGCGTTGGAAGCACTGCGTCGTTCGTTGTTAGTGGTCCGTTGTCAGTCGTATTCCCCTCCTACCCTCTTACCTTCCTCCTCTCCCCGTCTACTTATCAGCGGCGGTCTGCTGACGGCCGTCCTCCCAACCTTCAACTTTCAACCTCCCCGTGCCCACCTACCGCCTGCTGATCGAATACGAAGGTACGTCCTTTCACGGATGGCAGATCCAGCCGGGGCACGCCACCATCCAGGAAGCACTCGAGGACGCGCTGGCCGTCGTGCTGCGCGAGCGGGTGGATGTGGTCGGCTCCGGCCGCACCGATGCGGGCGTGCACGCGCGCGGCCAGGTCGCCCACTTCAGCACCGAGCGCCCGGTCGACACCTACCGCCTCCTGCGCTCGCTCAATGGACTCCTCCCCGGCCAGATCGCTATCCTGGCCGTCGACGCCGCCCCGGAGGGGTTCCACGCCCGCTACAGCGCCCGCGCCCGCAGGTACCATTACCACGTCAGCACGGCGCCGCGCGCCCTGGACCGCTATTACCGCTGCCTCCTCCTTCCGGAACCCGACTTCACCCGCATGAACGAAGCGGCTGCCGCGCTCCTCGGCACCCATGACTTCGACGCCTTCTGCCGCGCCCGGTCGGAAACCACCAACCGGGTGTGTACCGTTACACGAGCTGCGTGGGTGGCGGAGGAACGCCCCGGCGACTGGCGCTTCGAGATCGTGGCGGACCGCTTCCTCCACGGGATGGTGCGCGCCGTCGTCGGCACGCTCGTGCAGATCGGGCAGAGCAAGCGGCCCGTAGACGACGTCGCCCGCATCTTCGCCTCCGCCGACCGCCGTGAGGCCGGCCCCGCCGCCCCACCGCACGGCCTCGTCCTCGAACACGTCTCCTACGATGAAGTCAGTCCTGGGTAGTTTCACCGTGGTATCGTTTTCCGCATTCCGATCCCTCCGCATGGCATCGCTCGCCCTGGCGCTCATCGCCTTCGGCGCGTGCGAACGGCCCTTCGTACCGGAGGCCTCGCCGAAGATAGAGGTGGTGGAGCCCGGCCTCGAACAGGTGCTCACCCAGCCCGTCATTCCCGTCCGTATCGCGGCCACGTCGTTCCGCCCCGTCACCCGCGTGGAGATCGACGGCGAAGCACTGGCCCGCAGCGAAGCCACCGGCCAGTGGCAGGACACCCTGCACCTGGAGCCGGGCGTGAACACCTTCGTGGTCACCGCCTACGATCAGGAGGGCGTCGAGGGGGCGGATACCGTCCTCGCCGTGTACCTCCCCCTCCACGTATCCGACGCCGCCCCGGCCCTGCCCGAACCGCGCGGCGGGCATACCGCCACCCTCCTCGCAAATGGCGACCTCCTCGTCACCGGCGGCGCCCCCGCGTATGGCGGGGCGGCCAGCGCGGACACTTTCCTGCTTCCCAGCAGCGGCTCCGCGTTCACGACGCTCGATGCGAAGATGACGACGCCGCGCGCCGGGCACACCGCCACGCTCCTGCCCGACGGGCGTGTGCTCATCCTCGGGGGCGCCCTGCACGACTCGCTCCAGTCCAGCGCCGACCTCGTCGCCACTGCCGAGCTGTACGACCCGGCCACGCGCACCTTCCAGACCGTCCCCATCGAGGGCAGTCCGGTTCGGCGCATCTACCACACGACCGCCGCCGTCACCTCCGGCGGAGAAACCGAGATCCTGGTCTACGGCGGCATCGGCGTTCCGCCTGGATCCGACGAAGCCGAAATCCTCGGCAACCTGGTCCGGTACACCTTCCGCAACGACTCGCTCATCGCCGATAGCACGCCCATCGGAGCCTTCGTGGGTGAACCCATTTACGGACACACGCAGACGCTCCTGCTGCCCGACGCCGGCCCGCCGCGCTACCTCGTCGCGGGCGCCTATTTCTGGACCGGAGAACCCATAAGCGCGAACTTCGTCCTGAGTCTGCGCGCCGATGGCGGGCAGGACGAGAATGCCGTCGCCCCATTCGCAGTACCCCGGATCCGGCACGCCGCCGTTACACTGATGCCAGGACTCGTCGCCCTGCTCGGGGGGCATAGCTTTTCTGCCTCGGATGTGCTTTCTTCCGGGGAGGTGTTCGTAGATGCAAGCCAGGAAGTGTACCGCCTCCCGGAAGCGGTCGTCCTCCGAAAAAGGTTTGGCCAGACTGCAACAAAACGCTCGTCTCACCGAATACTGGTTGTGGGCGGATTCGGAGTCGACGGCGCAGGCCTTACCGCTTCCGAATTCCTTGAAATAGAATCTGATTAGCCTGATTGGGAGCCGATATGGATGTTCAGCAGGTATTGCGCTGGATCATTATGGCCATCGTGCTGCTCGTCGCAGTGGCGCTACTCACGGTCATCCTCCGGGTGGGCGTCGTCCTGCTCTGGCTGGCCCTCAAGATTCTCGTCGTCCTGCTCGTCATAGCCGTCATCCTCCGCTTCGTCAGCGCCATCAAGGAGCGCCGCCGCTACTGATCCCCCTCCTGTAAGTCTCAGGCGCCAACACGCCCTCCCGGCGCCCGCCCGAGAGCACGCCGGCCGCATACGAGCCTGCGGGATCCCTTCCCTCCCCGAGAGCGTCCGATCAACTGCCCCCAGGAGGGGACTGTCACGCCAGTGACTGGGGGTGCATACCTGTATTCAGGCCGCACCCCAACCTTCTAACCTTCAACTTTCAAACCTTCAACCTTGTCTTTGAAAGTGCTCGCCCCCCAGCGCAGCAACCACCTGGATTCCAGGTTCGCGCCGGGCATCGCCTCCGAAACCGGGCTCCTGCAGCAGGCCCTCGTGCATACGCCGGGCATGGAGATGGAGCTCGTCTCCCCCGAGAACCGGAACGACCTCCTCTTCGAGGACATCCTGTTCGTCGGCCACGCCCGCAAAGAACACCTCCTCATGTGCGGCGTCTGCGAGAAAATCATGGGCGACAGCACCGGCCTGGTCCAGGTCACCACGCTCCTGCACGACGTGTTCGCGCAGGAAGACGCCCGGCACGACTTCATCGAGCAGCTGTGCGCCGCCTCGCCCGAAACCAACCTGCGGGCCTTCGAAGGTGAGTTCAAGCGCCTCTCCCCCGAGGAACTCTACCAGTTCGCCCTTACCGGACAGTCCCCCCTCGCCGCCGTCGTCAGCCCGATCCCCAACCTGATGTTCACGCGGGACATCGCCTCCGTCGTCCACGAGCAGATCGTCCTCAGCCATCCGGCCAAGACGGCGCGCGTCCGCGAAAGCATCATCATGGGCGCCATCCTCCGCCACCATCCCGGCTTCGCCGCCTCCCGCAATCAGATCGTCACCCTCCCCCCCGGCACTACCTTCGAGGGGGGCGACCTGATCGTCGCCGGGCCTAACGTCGTCGTCGTGGGGCATTCGGAACGGACTTCCTTCGGCGGCATCATGGCCCTCGCCCAGGAGCTGTTCACGCGCACCTCCGTCGAGCACGTCCTTCTCGTGGACCTGCCGAAAAACCGGTCCTACATGCACCTGGACACGGTCTTTACCTTCTGCACGCCGGACGAGTGCGTCGTCTTCCCGCCACTCTTCGAAGGGGACGAGGGCAACGTCGTCCGCTTCTCACGCAGCGACGACCCCCACCGCTTCTACAGCGAGATGCGTCCCAGCCTCAAATACGCGCTCGACGAGGTGCTCGATAACCCCCTCACCTTCATCCCCTGCGGCGGCAACGACCCCCTCAGCCAGCGCCGCGAGCAGTGGACCGACGGCGCCAATTTCTTCGCCGTCGCCCCCGGCGTCGTCATGGGCTACGAACGCAACCGCGCCACCTTCGAAACCATGCGCCGCCACGGCTACCGCGTCGTCACCGCCGAAGGCTTCCTCTCCTACCACGAAGAGAGCGAATACGCCCCCGGCGACAAGATCGCCATCAAGCTGGCAGGCATGGAACTCTCCCGAGGCCGAGGCGGCCCCCGCTGCCTCACCCTCCCCCTCGCCCGAGCATAGGTTGGGAGGTTGAAAGGCCGTCCATAGGCCACAACCCACACCCCCAAGCTCCCATGCCCCCACCCCCTCGTACCCTCCTACCCTCATAGATTCTCAGGCTCCTCCTCCCCCCACACCCGCCCTCCGCTCATCACCAATTACTCATTTCCCATGCTGAAACCCGACCGCCGCTGGATGGCCGTAGCCCTCAAGGAAGCAGAGAAAGCCTTCGACCTGGAAGAAGTCCCCGTCGGCGCCGTCGTCATACGCGGCGGAGAGATCGTCGGACGCGGCCACAACATGACTGAAAAGCTCCAGGACCCCACCGCCCACGCCGAGATCATCGCCATCACCGCCGCCTGCCATACCCTCGGCACGAAAACGCTCAAAGGCTGCACCCTCTACGTCACCCTCGAACCCTGCCCCATGTGCGCCGGCGCCGTCGTCTGGTCGAAACTCGACCGCCTCGTCTTCGGCGCATTCGACGAAAAGGCCGGCGCCGCCTCCACCCTCTACAACATCCCACAAGACCCGCGCCTCAACCACCGCACCGAAATCATCTCCGGCCTCGAAGCCGACCGCGCCACCGCCCTCCTGCAAGCCTTCTTCCAGCAACGCCGCCAGAAAACCACCCCCCACACCCCGGGCGGCGACGGCAGCCCGTCATAGCCCAACACCGCTGCCAGCATGCTCAACTGATAAACCTTCAACCGCCCCTCTCCGCTTCCCCCTTTTTCCCTTCCTCTCGTCCTTTCCCCCTCTCCTCTTCGGCCGCCCTTCTTTGGTCCTTTCCTGAGTGAGCACGAAAGGACATACCCCGGGAAAGCATACCCCGAACCACCACCCATCGCCAACACGCGAACAACCTTCAACTTTCAACCTGCTAACCTTCAACCCGCAAACCCAATTACGCATTACGCATTACCAATTGCTCATTCCTCATTACCTTGCCGTTCCCCATCCATTCCGACACGGATCGAATGCAGCCCAGACAAGATTCCCCCGCCGAGCCTGTCGCCGCCCCTCCCGCCGAGGAACAGCCCGGCGCTGGTTTCGGGGCACGCCTCAAGCAGTTGGGCTCCGAATCGCTCATCTATGGTCTCAGCGCCATCGTCGGGCGCTTTCTCGCCTTCCTCCTCCAGCCGTTCTACGTCTCCCAGTTCACCACCGGCGAGAACGGCATCCAGACGCTCGTTTACTCCGTCATCCCCCTCATCACCGTCGCCTTCGTCCTCGGGCTCGACGTCGCCTACATGCGGAATGCCGCAGACGTGGAGAAAGACCCGCTCAGGCACCGGCAGCAGGTCTTCAGCATGCCTTTCGGCATGATCCTGGTCATCGGCGGCGCCCTGATCGGGCTCGGGATGTTGCTCGTGCCCACGGCGCAGGCCCTGCTGCACGTGCCCCGCTACGCCGTCCTCTACCTGCTGCTCATCGTCTACACCGATGCGCTCCTCACCGTCCCCTTCGCCCATCTCCGCATGGCCAACCAGGCCAAGCGCTACGCCCTCCTGAAGGTCGGCTTCGTCATCGTCAGCATCATCCTGAACGTCGTCCTGATCGTCGGACTGCACTGGAGCGTGAAGGCCATCTTCGTCGCCAACTTCGTGGCGAACCTCCTCATGCTCACCCTCCTGCTGCCGGAGATCCTGCGGCTCTTCCGGCCCCGCCTCCTGACGCGCGGCATCGGCTGGCGGGCGCTCTGGGCCTACGCCCTCCCCATCATCCCCGCCACCTTCTTCGTCATGGTCGTCGAGCAGGCCGACAAGCTGCTTCTGAGCGGCATGCCCCCCGAAATCGCTGCCGCCCGGTACGGGCTGACCGCGCGCCAGGTCGTAGGCGTTTACGGCTGGAATTACAAGCTCGGCGTCCTCATGCTGCTCGTCGTCCAGATGTTTCGGATGGCCTGGATTCCCTTCAGCCTGAACCAGGGCCGGGACGAAACCGCCCCCCTCCTCTTCTCCCGCGTGCTGACCGGGCTCATGCTTGTGTGCAGCGCCGTGTTCCTCCTGGTCGTCCTCTTCCTGCCCGTCGTCGTCCACATCCCGGCCGTCTACCACTTCCCAAGGGAGCCTGCGTACTGGCTCGGCCTGCCCATCGTGCCCGTCATCCTCCTGGGCTACATCTTCAGCGGCATCTATGCCGTCGTCACGGCCGGACTTTACATACGACGCAAGACCGGCATCCTCCCCTTCGTGGCGGGCGCCGGGGCGTTCGTCAACGTCCTCATCTGCATCTGGGGGCGCAGCCACGCGGGCATGGTCGTGGTGGCGTGGGCCACGCCGGCCGCATACCTCCTCATGTCCATCCTGGCCGCCTGGCAGTCCAACCGCTTCTACCCCGTGCCCTACGAATGGACTCGGCTGATCCACATCGCCGCGATCGTCGCCCTCCTGTTCTTCGCCGGCCAGTGGCTGGGCGCACAGCAACTCGGCTTCACCCCCGACGTGCTCGTCAGGCTGGGCCTGCTCGCCGCCTTCCCCGTCCTGCTCTGGGCCACCCGCTTCTTCCGCCCCGGCGAATGGGCCGCCCTCTCACAAGCCACCGCCCGAATCGGCCTCCCCCGCCGCTAACCCACTTCAATTTTGGATTTTAGATTTTGGATTTTGGATTCATGAAGCGCCTCCACACATCCGCAAACCTTCCAACCCCAAACCCGTTAACTCGGATGCCGTGACCGCAAGCACTACCCCCAAACAGTGCGCAAACCGTGTAATTCGACCAATATTACGCCTTACTCATTACCAATTACTCATTCCTCATTGATGTTCGACGTCATCATCATAGGCGCAGGACCCATCGGACTCGCCTGCGGCATCGCCGCGAAGCGACGGAGCCTCGACGTACTCATCCTGGAAAAAGGCGCCCTCGTCAACTCCCTCACCGGCTACCCGACGAACATGGAGTTCTTCTCCACCCCGGACCTCCTCGAAATCGGCGGCCACCCCCTTCCCACCACCCGCTACAAACCCATCCGCGAAGAAGCCATCGACTACTACCGCCGCGTAGCCGAAACGGAAAAGCTCGACGTACACCTCTACGAGCCGGTCGTCGCCCTCGAAGGTGAAGACGACACCTACACCGTCATCACCGACAAGGCCCACTACGAATGCCGCAAGGTCGTCATTGCCACCGGCTTCTTCGACGTGCCCAACCTGATGTGCGTCCCCGGCGAGGATATGCCGAAGGTGACGCACTACTACCGCGAGCCGTACGCCTACACGGGCCAGGAAGTGGCGGTCATCGGGGCCAAGAACTCAGCCGCGAAGGCCGCCCTGGACTGCTTCCGGCACGGCGCAAAGGTCACCATGATCGTGCGCGGCCCGGAGCTGTCCGACAGCATCAAGTACTGGATCAAGCCTGACCTGGAGAACCGCATCAAGGAAGGCAGCATCAAGGTCCTCTTCAACACTTCCGTCGAGGCCATCCGCCCCACCTCGCTCGTGCTCAAGACGCCGGAAGGACCGAAGGAGATCGCCAACGACTGGGTGGTGGCCCTGACCGGCTACCAGCCCGACTACAGCCTGCTCGACAAGCTGGGCGTCACCTTCGCCGACGACGTCTGCCGCACCCCTATCTGCGACCCCGAGACCTTCGAGACCGAGCGCCCCGGCGTCTACCTCGCCGGCACCGTCGGCGGCGGCCTGAACACCAGCCGCTGGTTCATCGAAAACGCCCGCTTCCACGCCGACCACATCATGGACGACATCGCGCAAGAGAAGGTGGAGGCTATTGCCGCTGTTTAGCACATGGTACAGGCTGCAATTGCTTGAACAACAGTTGCAACCTGGAGTATTTTAGTACCGTTCCGTTTCGGAGGCATCGAAACACATGACTACGAAGAAGCAGGTCTGGTTCGGCATGAAGCTCACACCGGAAGAAAAGCAGAAAATCAAAAGCCTGGCCGAACAGAAGGGCACCTCAGCCAAAGAAGCCGTCATGCGCCTGGTCGACGACGCCCTGTCTCAGGAGCGGGTCGATGTCCAGCCTGGCTCCTTCCTCGACGGGATCGAAGAACTCGTCGGCTCTGTGGAAGGCCCGCCTGATCTGTCAACGAACCCGATGCATATGCAAGGATTCGGCAGATGAAGGTACTGCTGGATACCGGACCTCTCGTTGCGCTGTTGAATCGTAGAGACTCTTTTCATCGGTGGAGTGTGGAACAGGCTGGCAGGCTCAAACCGCCCTTCCATACCTGTGAGGCCGTCCTGACCGAAGCCCATTTCCTGCTCGCTGGTGTTCCTATGGGCCGCGAACGACTCCTCCAGCTTACATCCTCGGGCAGGCTCGACCTGTCGTACTCCTATCAGAACCACCGCAGCCGCGTAAAGGATTTGTTGCTACAGTACGGCAACGTGCCGATCTCCTTCGCCGACGCCTGTCTCGTAAGCAAGGCGGAAGAACTTGGCGGTACCGTATTTACACTGGACTCCGATTTCCATATTTACCGCAAGCATCGGGATCAGCCCCTCCCAGCCATCATGCCGTGATCGATGTTGTGGCAATCGGCAGCGCCGACCGCAATCGTCTGGCCTCAACGCTGGCGTAGCACATTCATACAAACGTCTCAGACTTATCCATGCGATACCTCATCACCGTCGCGCTCGCCGTACTGCTTGTCCTATCCGCTGCGCTGGCCTTCCAGAATACTGGAGGGCCTGAGCCCTCGGCCTATGAGCTGAACCTCGTAAGCGGCGACCGCCCGATCGGTGAACCGTTCGCCACGCGCAGCCCCATCATTGCCCAGCACGGCATCGCGGCTACGGTCCATCCGCTGGCCACACAGATCGCACTCGAAACCTTGCGACAGGGCGGCAACGCCGTGGACGCGGCGATTGCGGCCAATGCCGCCCTTTCGGTCATGAACCCGGTCATGTGCGGGCTGGGGGGTGATCTGTTCGCCATCGTCTGGGACCCACAGACCCGGAAGCTCTACGGTCTCAATGCCAGCGGCCGCTCGCCCAGAGCACTCACCTATGACATCATGCGCCAGAAGCTGGGCGCCCGCGAGCAGATCCCGCTCCATGGACCGCTGACCCTCACCGTGCCGGGCGCCGTGGACGGCTGGTTTACCCTCCACGATCGGTTCGGAAGCCTCCCGATGGAGAAGATCCTGGCGCCCGCCATCCGCTATGCACGGGAAGGTTTCCCCGTCACGCCCGTTACGGCGCACTACTGGCAAGTCGACGGCATAGAGGGGCTCGAAGCCGACAGCGATATCTCTGGCACGCTGGACAACCTCCTGGAGACCTTCTCCATCGACGGCCATGCCCCACGGGCGGGGGAGGTCTTCCGCAACCCGGACCTCGCAGGCACGCTGGAGCAGATCGCCGAGGGCGGGCGCGATGCGTTCTATGAAGGTCCCATCGCCGAGACGATCGACAGCTACATGCGCAGGATCGGGGGCTACCTGCGGAAGGAGGATCTGGCCGACTACCACAGCACGTGGGTCGATCCGATCTCCACGGAGTACCGGGGCTACCGGGTATGGGAACTGCCGCCAAACAGCCAGGGCGCCGTCGTCCTGGAGATGCTCAACATCCTGGAGGGATACGACCTGGCGAACATGGGCCACAACAGTGCCGATTACGTGCACGTGATGACCGAGGCCAAGAAGCTGGCCTTCGCCGACCGGTCCCGCTACTACGGCGACCCGGATTTCGGCGACCTTCCCATAACGCAATTGATCTCACAGGACTATGCGGACCAGCGGCGCAGCTTGATCGACATGGACCACGCCAGCATGCAGGTGGCTCCAGGCAACGTTCGTATGGAGGATGGCGATACGATCTATCTCACGGTGGCTGATGAGAGCGGCATGATGGTCTCTCTGATTGAGAGCAACTTTCAGCCGCTGGGCAGCGGCCTGGTGCCCGACGGCTTGGGCTTCGTGCTGCAAGACCGAGGCGCGCTGTTCACGATGGAAAAGGGGCATCCTGACGTTTATGCCCCCGGCAAGCGGCCCTTCCATACGATCATCCCCGCTTTCGTGACCCGCAATGGCGAACCGTTCTTGAGCTTCGGAGTGATGGGCGGGGATACGCAGCCACAGGGGCAGGTGCAGATCCTGTGCAACATCATCGACTTCGGGATGAACGTGCAGGAGGCGGGGGATGCGCCGAGGTGGCTGCACAGCGGCAGCAGCTCGCCGACAGGGCTGAAGATGGCGAATGGCGGTACCGTGAAGCTGGAGATGGGCATTTCGCCCGAGGTTGCGCAGCAGTTGCGGGAGCGCGGCCATCAGGTAGAGCGCGGGACAGGATTTTACGGCGGCTATCAGGCGATCATGAGGGACGCACAGCAGGAGGTCTACTGGGGAGCCTCCGAGATGCGCCAGGATGGACAGGCCGCCGGGTACTGATCTCTCCGACTATAGATTCACGACCTTAACGCTCTCCACGCCCTCCACACCCTCGATTTGATCGAGCACGGCATCGGGAATGTCCTCGTCCACGCTGATGGCCGTGAGCGCCATCGAGCCTTTCCCGGTCCGGCCGAGCGCCAGGGCGCCGATGTTGATGTTGTTCTCGGCCAGCACAGAGCCGACGGCCGACAACATGCCGGGGCGGTCGACGTTGCGGTACATCAGCAGGTGCCCCTCGGGCCGGACTTCAAGCCAGAACCCGTCGACCCGCACGAGGCGGAGGTCGCCATTCTCGAACACCGTGCCGGCCACCTCGTGGCTGCCCCGCTTGCCTTCCACTGTGACCTCTACCAGGTTGGTGTAGTGCCCTTTGGAAGTGTCGCGCTGCTCCTCGATCTGTAAGCCCATCTCCTCCGCCAGGTACGGCGCGTTGATGAGGTTGACCGGCTCGCTGCGCCACCGTGCGATCACGCCCATCACGGCGGCGATGGAGAGCACCTCGGTGTACCGGCGCGGCACGTCGCCGACGCAGCGCACGGTGATCTTCACCAGGTTCTGGTCACCCAATTGGCCGACGATCTGGCCCAGCTTCTCTACCAGTTGCAGGTAAGGCTGCACCTCGGGCTGCGCGGCCATCTTGATCGCCATGCCGTTGACAGGCGAGTTGACCGGCTCTCCATTGAGCGCCTTGATGACCTGATCGGTGATCTGGATCGCGACCTTCTCCTGCGCCTCCTCCGTCGACGCAGCAATGTGCGGCGTGGCGACCAGGTTCGGCTGCTTGAGCAGGTTCTCGAGCTCGGGCGGCGGCGGCTCTTTCGAGTACACGTCCAGCGCAGCGCCCCCGACCTGGCCGCTTTCAAGCCCTTCGGCAAGCGCCTGTTCGTCGATGATGCCGCCCCTCGCGCAGTTGATGACCCGGACCCCCTTTTTGCACTTCTTCAGGGTTTCCCGGTTGAGGAGCCCGCGCGTCGCATCGTTCAGGGGTGTGTGAAAGGTGATGAAGTCGCTCTCCGCGAACAGTTCGTCCAGAGAGACGAGCTTCACGCCGAGGCGCTCGGCCACGTCCGGCGAGACGAGGGGGTCGTATCCCAGGATCTGCATGCCGAAGCCCTTCATCCGCTCGGCCACGGTCCGGCCGATCTTGCCGAGCCCTACGATGCCGAGCGTCTTCTCGTTCAACTCCGAGCCGGTGAACTTCTTCTTTTCCCACTTGCCCGAAGCTAGCGAGGCACTCGCCTGGGGGATGTGGCGCGCGAGCGCCATCAGCATGGCGCAGGTATGCTCTGCCGTCGAGATCGTGTTGCCGTCCGGGGCATTGATGACCAGAACCCCCTTCCGCGTAGCCGTTTCCAGGTCGACGTTGTCCACGCCTACACCCGCCCGGCCGATCACTTTGAGCTTCGTGGCGGCCTCGATCAGGTCGCCCGTAATGGTCGTTCCGCTTCGTATGATCCAGCCGTCCGCCGTCTTAGCCAGTTCCTTTAGTTCCTCGGGAGACTTCTTGAGTTGAACGTTCGCCTCAACCCCCTTCTGCTTGAGCATGTCGATGCAGACGGGATCGACCGAATCCGTAATGAGAACAGAGTACGCCATACGAGTAGAGACAAGGTGAGAAACGTGGTCGGGCAGTGGCCGCCCCCTTACCTTCTTCAGCTACAGGCCTTCAACTGCCGGGGAGGGACGCGAAAACGTACATATAGAAACCCGCCCCCCGACAACGACGCAGGTGAATTGCTGGGGAAAAACCCGGTCAGACCACCACGCTGTCGATCCAGAGCCACACCTCATCCCGCCCGCGCTTGTCCTCTGCGGACGTCAAGATAACAGGGACTTCCAGACCGAACCCGGCGAGCGCCCGTTCCACCCGGGCCTTGCTCTGCGCGCGGCCATTGCCGGACAGCTTGTCTGCCTTCGTGAGCAGGATGAGGTATGGGACGGGACTGCCCTTCATCATCCCCATCACCTCCCGATCCTGTGCCGTCGGTTCGTGGCGGCTGTCGACGAGGTGGAATAAGGCCTTCAGGGGTTCCCGCTCCGTCACGTACCGTCCGATGAACTGCGCCCACCGGGCTCGCTCTACCTGAGATATCTTAGCGTATCCAAAGCCGGGGAGATCGACGAAGTAGAGCTTCTGATCGACGAGATAGAAGTTGAACTCCTGTGTTTTTCCCGGGGTGCGGCTCGTCCGCGCCAGCGCCCGGCGGCCCAGCAACATGTTAACGAGCGAGCTCTTCCCCACGTTCGAGCGGCCTACGAACGCCACCTCGGGAACGCCGGAATCCGGGAGGTGCTCCCACTTCGCCGCCCCCGCTACGAACCGGACTTCCTTTGCGTCCATTTTTCCAGAATCCAGGAACCTACGAAACGAGGGGACTACGAACGGAGGCTAAGAAACAAGGAAACGAAGAGCCTAAGAGGCGAAGTGTAGTCACTCGCGCCTTCATCGTTTCGTAATCTCTTACCGTCGTTGGCCCCTCGTCTCCTAAACTCGTAGCCTACGCCGCCTGCGGCAGATGTTGCTTCACCGTCTCTCCGATCAGTGCCGGGTTCTGCACGATGACGGCACCCGCCGCCTCCAGGGCCGCGAACTTGTCGGCCGCCGTCCCTTTGCCGCCGGAGATGATGGCCCCCGCGTGTCCCATACGGCGTCCCGGAGGCGCCGTCCGGCCCGCGATGAACGCGAACACGGGTTTCGTCATGTGCTCCTTGATGAACGCCGCCGCCTCCTCTTCCGCCGTGCCGCCGATCTCACCGATCATCACCACCGCCTCCGTTTCGCCATCCTCCTGGAACAGTCGAAGGGCGTCCGTGAACCGGGTGCCGATGATGGGATCGCCCCCGATCCCGACCGCCGTCGTCTGGCCGAGCCCCTGCCGGGTCAACTGGTCCACCGCCTCATACGTCAGCGTTCCCGACCTCGACACCACCCCGACAGGACCCTCGGAGAAGATCATGCCGGGCATGATGCCCACCTTAGCCTGTCCGGGCGTAATGACGCCGGGGCAGTTGGGGCCGATGAGGTGCACATCCTTTTCCTGCACGTAGTGATAGACCGGGATCATGTCGCTCACCGGGATTCCCTCGGTGATGCAGATGACCACGTTGATGCCGGCGTCCGCCGACTCCAAGATGGCGTCTGCCGCAAAAGCAGGCGGGACGAAGATGATCGACGTATTGGCCCCCTCCTGTTCCACGGCCTCCAGCACCGTATTGAAGACCGGCCTGTCGAGGTGCTGCTGTCCACCCTTGCCCGGTGTGACACCTGCCACGACCTGTGTCCCGTACTCGATCATCTGCTCGGAGTGAAATGATCCCTCCTTCCCCGTGAACCCCTGTACTACGATCCGCGAGTTCCTATCGACCAGTATGCTCATTCCGTTAGTCCGTTGTCAGTAGTCAGTTGTGTCGCCGGCGAGAACCACCGTGCCCGTGCCTCCAAGATACACACGGTACGGCTGGTGTTCAGGCACCGGGAGAGATTACATGGGGTGAATTGTAACGGAATGTACAGATTGCTGCGTTTCTGAGAAGGCGAAAAGAAGGGGGATGGCGATCTGATCGCCATCCCCCCTCGCACACGCACCTCATCCCGGTGCATTACCTGGCGGGATCGACCGTCCCGCACGCTACTGGCAGCGAAGGATTGAACGTACCGTCGACGAATGCCCCGTGGACGACGACCGTCCGTCCGGCCAGATCCAGATCGGGAAGGTCGGTCAGCGCCTTCTTCGCCTGGAAGTTCACGACCCCGGCGGGATTCGTCAGCGGGAACGTTCCCGAAACACCCGGGACGCTCAGGTTATCGTTCAGGTTGACGAGCACGCCGCCGTAAGCAGGCAGGCCCTCGGCAAAGCTAACGAGGCCATCTCCGTTCTCGTCGAACTCCGATTCCGGAAATGGGCAGGATCCTGTGATATGGATGTGCTGCATATGCCGGATTCCCGGAACCGGGCCCTTCGCGTGAAGGGTTGCCAGCAACGTCCCATTTGTCACGTGCAGTTGAGCGGTGCCGGTGACACCCGAGTTGTTGAGGGTCCTCAGGTCAGCGGTGTACATCTGGACTTCGTTTGCCCCTCCACCTCCCTTCACCGCCGCCTGGGATGAAGCGGCATTGCTTGCATTTTCGGGTTGGACGGGCGCCGCCGCCTCGCAGGCCCCGAGCGCTAAAGTGAGGGCAATCAGGGCGGCCGTAGTTCGTACCTGTGACATGGCGGGTCCTCCTTATGAATACCAGAATAGTGTAGCACAGAACCGGGAAGTCCGGACTCTGCACACCCGATAGGGCTGTTTTGTCATATAAACTATTCGTTTGTTTGCACAATTACTGCATATCGGAACCGGTTTAAATTGTAACAAACCAGGAAAGCGGATCTTTCAACGGCGGCGATCAAGGAGAGAAGCACCCCCGGCGATCACATCTCCTGACCGGCCTCCTCCCAAGAGCGTGCGGGCGAGCCGAAATTCGAGAGGCTACTGGTTCGGACCGACGTGGACCAGGCGCTGCGTGAAGGTCTCCCCGCCTGCATTCAGGCGCAGGAAATACAGACCCGACGAAAGACCGGCACCTTTGATCTTGAACTCATACAGTTGGTCCGAATTGGCCACTCCATCGAACAGCCTGCGCACCTCCTGCCCGAGGATGTTGTACAGGACCAGAGAAGCCTGCCCGCTGGTGGGAACAGCAAACGATACGTTCGTCTCGTCCGAGAACGGGTTCGGGTAGTTCGGAGCCAATCCTACTGTTAGCGGCGGCTGCGGGGGCAGTACGTCGCCGGTAACCGGGTACAGGTGGCTCTGTGGGATGGGCGATCTTGCCCGGCCCGGCGGTGCCCAGTTCAGCTTCGCGACGGCGCCTCCGCCATGCTCGAAGTATTCCATCTTGACATTGTATCGCTGTCCGGCCTTTAGCTGGATCGTCCCGCTGTACTCCGTTGGAGACTGGTCGATCCACCGGTCTATCACCTGCTCGCTATTGACCCAGAGCCGCACGCCGTCATCGGCCGTCGCGTAGAACGTGTAAACTCCGGAGACATCTGTCTTGAGTTGCCCGGTCCACCTGACGCTGAAATTGTCCGCCTGCACACCCGGTATAGGCCCTCCCTCACCCCAGTCGAAGTCGATCGTCGGATCGATCCGGGTGTAGCTGATGCCGGTGAACTCCGGGCCATTGTAATAATCGGCGCGCAGTCCGATGGGTGAATTGCCCACTAGAACATAGCCGTTCCTCTGTGTGACGGCCACGCCGTTCAACCCTGTCACTCGTAGCCGTACGTTGTAGACACCATTCTGTGCATACGTGTGCGAGGGGTTTTGCTCCGTGCTGGTAGCTCCGTCGCCGAAGGCCCACAGCCAACCCGACACGTCCGGCACATTGGAACGGTCGGCGAAGTGCACCGTGAGCGGGGCAAGCCCGGTCACTGCATCCGCGTCGAAACTGGCGATGCCTACGAAGGTGATGCGTAGAATATTGGCGCCCCGGTCAGATGGAGCTTCATAGTCCTGGTCCTTGTACAAATCGGCGAAGTAGAGTCCATCAGGACCCGCGGCAATGGCCGAAGCGCTGGCCTTACCGCTCCCCCCGTATTCGACGACGGGATGGGGGTTGCCAACCAGGTGCCCCGTCGGGTCCAGGTCAAATCGGACGATACGTTTCCCATAAAGCTGGGGACCGGTGCTCCAGGTGGGTCCGGACTCGGTGACAAAGGCATCGCCGAACACATCGTCCGGAAAGCCGCTCCCGCCGAACGCCTCCGGCTCGACGAAGGCGATATCCACCGGCGCATGGCAGGGTGTCCAGTTGTACAGCGCCTTCGTTGCCATGCTCGGCGCCGTCCCATCCCACCCGTACGATTGCCCTTCCTCAACCCGTGCGAAGCGATCATTGACGTCGGGCCCGTTCTCTACCTCATACAGGGTGCCGTCCGTCATTCGCCAGTGAGCACCGAAAGGATTCCGAAAACCGTAAGCGTAGATGTAATCCGTCGCCGTGACCCCATCTGATGCGTCGTAGAACGGATTGTCGATGGGCGCAGAGCCATCCGGGTTCATACGGAGGATTTTGCCCCGGAAAGAGTTCATGTTGAGGGCTGTCGCGGCCGTGAAGCCGTCGCCGAGGTCA
>DASSAV010000276.1:0-9803 GCA_035699265.1 Rhodothermales bacterium | reverse complement strand
CTGGGAGGGGACGAGCTCTCGCGCACGCAGGGGGGCAACAACAATGCGTATTGTCAGGACAACGAGACGAACTGGTACGACTGGCAGCTCGACGAGCGGGAGAGCGGCTTCCTCGCCTTCGTCCAGAAAATGATCGCTTTCCGGAGGCATCATCAGAACTTCCGCCGGAAGAACTTCATGACAGGGGAAGCTGACGAGAACGGGACGAAGGACGTGCGCTGGTGGCATCCTGCCGGACGCGAAATGAAACCCGAGGATTGGGGGCGCCAGGATGAACTGGCCTTCGGCATGCTGCTGAGAGGCGATTGCATCCGAGGATTGGACGTGGAAGGTGACTCCCTCAGCGACGGTACCTTCTTTCTCCTGTTCAACGCATGGTCCGGGCCGGTCGAGTTCGTGCTGCCGCACGAACAGGCCGGCGGGCCGCGGGGCTGGCGGGTCGACCGGGACGGAAGCGATGCAGCCGACGCGGAACTGAAGCCGGGGGACCGCTACACGGCGACCCCGCATTCACTTACAACGCTGGTGGCTGAGTTCGAGCCGGGGGAAGGTGGAACGGAGGCGCGCGAAGACGGCTCGGGTGATGGACGTAAGCACGCCCGCAAGAGGAAAGCGAGGGTGAAGAAACAGGCAAGTTGAATAGACCAGGTGAGGAGGTAAGAAGATGCCGGTAGACGTGAAGGACAGCGGACATTACGAGCTCTTCGAGACGACGAAGAACCATCGCATCCTCGTGCTCGACCACGAGCGGTGGTTCGCGTGGGTGGAGGGGCAGCGGGGTGAGATTCTCGTCCACAGCGACTCCGACCACCAGAAGGACCACACGCTCCAGGAGGGGCAATTTTACGTGGTCGACTTCAACGACGACCCGAAGTTCAAGGATATGCCCCACCTGTTTCTGGAGAAGGGAGGGAAGTATCAGGAGATCATGATCCCGGAAGGGCTGCCCACCGAGCAGGACGCCCAGAAGAAGGTAGTGAAGACCGACGACACGATCGGGAAAGAGGAGTTGGAGGACTACCTTGAGCACCCGAAGCCTGCGGGGGAGGGGGAGTCGCGGATGAGCCGGCCCGGCGGCGGCTCGGCCGCCAACGTGGCGCATTACTTGAAGGGGATCGATCTCCCTGCCAATACCAGCGACCTCGTCCGGTATGCGCGGAGCCACGATGCTCCGGAAGCCGTCATCGAGCAGTTGGAGCACATCGGCAAAGGGCGGTACGACACCATGGCCGACGTCATGAAAGGGCTGGGCGGCCAGGATTCAGGCGGGCAGGAAGCCGCGGGCCGTTGAGCCATGCCGTCACTTTCAAAGCCCGTCATTACCACGCTTCAACAGTATGGCAGGGGGCTGGCCGGAGGGCTGCTCTTCAGCCTCCCGCTCCTCTACACGATGGAAGTGTGGTGGGCGGGTTCCATAATAGACCCGCTACACCTGCTGTTCTTCGTGGTGATCACGTTCGCGCTGCTGCTCGCGTACAACTACTACGTCGGGATCCGGCAAAACTCCTCCTGGTGGGACGAGTGCATGGATGCCGTGGAGGAGATGGGAATGGGGCTGCTCTTGTCCGCCCTGATCCTCTGGCTCACGAGCCGGGTTACGTCTGAGATGTCGCACGTGCAGATCGCGAGCACGATCATCATCGAGGCGATGCCCGTGGCGATCGGGGTTGCAGTCGGAAAGGTGCAGCTCGGCGCTTCCGGCAGCGGAGAGGGAGGAAAGAAGGGGCACAGGCCCAAATCCGGCGACCGGCATTCTGGCGGTCACCAGAACATCGGTACAGGGCCGGAAAATGCACGGGACAAGGACAGGGCGATGGGCGGGCAGTTCGTGCTGGCCCTCCTGGGTGCGACGATCATTGCGTCCAACGTAGCTCCTACAGAAGAGATCGTGGTCGTGGGCCTCGAAACGAGCGCATGGAAGTTGATCGTCCTTGCACTCATGTCCCTCGCCATCAGCGGCACGATCCTGTATTACAGCAACTTTCACGGGTCCGACAGTATTCCAAAGCCGGATGGATGGCTCGACGTTGCCGCCAGCATCGTGTCGATGTACGGTGCGGCCCTCCTCGTTTCGAGCTTTTTGCTCTGGTTCTTCCACCGGTTCGAGGATATTCCGCTCTACTTGATGGCGGCGCAGACGGTAGTGTTGGCCTTCCCGGCAGCCCTCGGCGCTGCCGCAGGCCGCACGCTGCTGCAGGTGTAGCCTTGCAATACCGGGTAAACAGCCGCCTTTCCGGTGCCATTAACCTTACGGGACTGGCTCGATCATGCTTCTGGCCGCCAAGCAATCGGACGACTCGAAACGTACAACGAGCTGGCTCGAGTGGGTGGTGTTCGGCGTGGGGGCCGTGCTGCTCATCGCAACGCTGGGGCTTCTCATCTATGAGACCTTCATATTCGAGAAAACGCCGCCGAACATCACGATCACCCTCGGAGAGCCGGACCACCGTGGGGGCAAGTACAACGTTCCGGTCAAGGCGCAGAACACGGGGAGTGCGACGGCGGCGGTCGTTCAGATCCAGGTGACTGCCTATTTTTCAGGCGGGGCGCGGGAGGACGGGCAGATCACCTTCGACTTCGTCCCCATGCATGCCAGCAGGAATGGATGGGTGACATTCGAGCGGCCGCCCTCGGAGGCCGACAGTCTCCGAGCGCGCGTGCTCGGGTACCTGGTGCCGTAGAGATCCGGCGGGTAACGGGCACGTGACGTTCCCGTTACCCGCCAACGCCCCGAAAACAAAGGCACAGTCACATCCTTCAATGTGGTACACACGTTCCGTCAGGTCATTGCGCCGGTCCCTTCGGCCGCGTGCGATTCCTGCACGGCAGTATCTCGTCAGTGGGTAGAGAGCTTGGCAGATCATGGCTGAACCCGGCGGGTCGGTTGGAATAGCGGCGGTCGAGCACCGTGCGCCGGCGCCCCGGTCCAGGATGGGCGCGGTGGTGGATGCTAATGGCGCAACCTTTCGGGTGTGGGCGCCGCACGCAAACGAGGTATGGGTCACCGGCACGTTCAACGGCTGGCAGCAAAAGGCTACGCCGCTGGCGAAGGAGGACGGGGGCGTATGGTCCACCCACGTCGAGGGAGCGAAGGCGGGCGACCGGTACAAGTTCGTCATCAGGAATGGGAAGCAGACGTTTGAGAAGATCGACCCTTACGCGCGTATGGTCGACCGGTCCGAGAAGCGGGCGGTGGTGTACGATCCGGGGGCCTTCGACTGGGGTGACGACCGTTTCCGGACGTCTCCCTGGAACGAACTGGTATTGTACGAACTGCACGTCGGGACCTTCAACGAGCCCTCCGGCGACGCGCCCGGCGATTTGCAGCGGGCCACGGAGAAGCTGGATTATTTGCAGGACCTGGGCATTAACGGGATCGCGCTGATGCCGGTGGCGGAGTTTCCGGGCAGCCGCTCCTGGGGGTACGATCTCTCGTATCCGTTCGCTGTCGAACGGGCGTATGGAGGCCCCGATGCCCTCAAGCGCTTCATCAAAGAATCGCACAGCAGAGGAATGGCTGTCATCGTCGACGTCGTCTATAACCACTTCGGGCCGATGGGGCTCGACATGTGGCGGTTCGACGGATGGGGCGAGGGAGAGGGCGGCGGGATCTATTTCTACAACGACGAGCGCGCGGCGACGCCGTGGGGCCATACCCGTCCCAACTATGGTATGCCGCAGGTACGAGCGCTTATTCGGGACAATCTCGTCATGTGGGTGGAGGAGTTCCACGCAGACGGATTTCGGTGGGACGGGACCGTGTTCATCCGGAAGCAGGGCTTTTACAAAGAGGACCCGGACATTCCCGAAGGGTGGGACGTGATACGGGAGATGAACCGTTTCGTGAAGTCGAATTGGCCGGAGAAGCTGCTGATTGCGGAGGACCTACAGGGCGAGGAAAAGATGACCCGGCCGGTCGAGGAGGGCGGGGCAGGCTTCGACAGCCAGTGGGACGCCGCGTTCGACCATCGCATCCGCGAGGCCGTCACGCCGGAGAAGGACGCCGACCGCAACGTGGAGGAGGTCTGGAAGGTGGTGGAGGACTGCTACAACGGTCGGCTCAGGGATCGGGTCGTCTATACCGAAAGCCACGACGCCACTTCGGGGCAACAGAACCGGTACCGGGTGCCGTACGAGATCAACAAGGAGGATCCGGGCAGTGTGGAATCCCGGAAGCGATCCACCCTGGCCGCCGGCCTCGCGTTTACGGCGCCGGGCATCCCCATGCTCTTGCAGGGACAGGAGTTTCTGGAGGACGAGTGGTTCGACAAGGACAAGCCCCTCGACTGGAGCAAGCGGGACCGCTTCAAGGGAATTACCCGGATGTACCGGGACATGATCGCCCTCCGCCGAAACCTCCACGGCACGACGCGTGGGCTCCTGGGCGATCACGTGAACGTGTTCCACAAGAACGAGCCCTGGAAGCTGTTCGCCTTCCATCGCTGGAAGCAGGGCGGCCCCGGTGACGACACCGTGGTGGTCGCCTGCTTTACCGACCGGTCGCACGACGGCTATCGGATCGGGTTTCCGCGGGCTGGCCGGTGGCGGGTGCGGTTCAATTCGGACTGGCAGGGGTACAGCCAGGATTTCGAGGGTCACCCCTCCGACGATCTGGATGCAGCGCCGAAGCCGTTCGATGGGTTACCGGCCAGCGGCGAGGTTTCCATCGGCCCTTACACCCTGATCGTTTTGTCGCAGGATCCGGAATAGCGGCTGGCGGGAGTCTACGAACCTATGTGTGTACGAGCCTACGAATCCACACCCCCCCATACACTCCCACACGCTTCCTACGCTCGTAGACTCCTCGTCTCCTTTTCAGCGGCGGTCTGCTTCGCGCAATCGCAGTACCGATCGGGAATTACAAATTGGTTATGTGCAGGCGATACGTTTCGGCGAACTGTACAAGGTTTGGGGGGTGCATACGGAGCGAGTTTAGAGAGTAGAGCGAGGGTGCAATGAAGGATCCGATAGGACGCAGGCGGTGGGCGATCCCAGAGGGGTACATACCAGGCCAGAGCCACGGCCCCGGGCCGGAGATGACGAGCCACGAGGCAGCCTGCATCCTGAATACCTCGGAGCGGGACGCCCACGTGGAGGTCACCATCTTCTACACGGACCGGGAGCCGGTAGGCCCGTACAGGGTGACCGTACCGGCCCAGAGGACGAAGCATCTTCGGTTCAATAACCTGGAAGACCCCGAACCTATCCCCCGCGACACGCCCTATTCCAGCGTGTTCGAGTCGGACGTGCCGATCATCGTGCAGCATACGCGGCTGGATTCGCGCCAGGCTGAGAATGCGCTCTTGACGACGGTGGCCTTCGCGGCGGAATCGTGACGGCAGGGTTTTTACCGCCGGGGAGCGTAGCGCAGGAGGGTGGCGGAGGTGGGGTCGGCGCCTTCGCTCGAGAGGTAGAGGGTGCCGTCCGGCGCCAGGGCGATGCCTTCCGGTTGGGGAAATAGCTGCTCGGGGAGGCGCCACAGGTCGAGCAGGCTGCCGCTCGAATCTAGCACGACGACGGCTTTCTGGCCGGACGAGAGGACGAGGAGATGTCCGGACTCAGGATCTGCCGCGAGGGCGGAAGGAGTGAAACCGCTCAGGTCTGTAAAAGGGGCCGTTAAGTCGCGCAGCTTGCGATCCAGCTTTCGGTCGTAGCCGCGGGTCTGTGCGATGTTCCGAGCATTGAGCAGGAGGACGGGCGATGAGGTGAGCTCGAGAGTCGATAGGTCGAGTGCGTAGACCGGGCGCACGTGTTCGCCGCTCGCTTCCGTGCTTCCCTTGCAGGCGATGAGCAGGCGGCCGTTGGCCCGGTCGGAAGCAAGTCCTTCGGCGTCGCAGCCGCCGGGCAGTTTCGTCCGGAGCGCTACGGTGAGGGGCTGAGCACCCTCCCATGCCTGGATGGCGAACAGGGCGCCGTCGCTGCGGAGGATGAACACCTGGCCGTTTACCTGCTCGACGCCCTCATAGTCACCGTCCTCTCCGAATGCGACCTCTCGGCTGATTTTGCCGGAGCGCGTGTCGAGGACGTAGAGGGTGCCGTTTTCGTCCTGGATGGCGCCCAGGTGGAGGGAATCGAGCAGGGTGAGGCCGGAGATCTCGACGAGTGAGGCGGGCAGGGTGAAGACGGCGGCCGGGTGGGAGAAATCGTAGGGGGGCGGGGCCGCCGGGGTGGTCTCGGGGGGCGGGGCTTCGGTTTTGCGGCAGGCGGTGATGAGGGTCAGGGCCAGCAGGCCCGCCAGGATAGAGAGACAGGTATGACGGGTCAGTCCGGTCATGGGGCAGCAGGGGCGGGCTGGTTTATCATTTGTTCGAGGTATTTGTAGGTGTCGAGCTGGGCGCGGACGGGGGGCTCGTCGTTGCGGACGTAATCGTTGCGCTGGGCCGGGTCGATGATGCGGGCCTTGCAGTTGTCGTTGACCTGGAGGGTGAGGACATCCAGAAGCCGGCGTTTCACGTCGGGGTCGTAGATGGGGAAGGCGACCTCGACGCGCCGGTTGAGGTTGCGCCTCATCCAGTCGGCCGAGGCCAGGTAGACGTCTTCGCGGCCCTCGTTGTGGAAGAAATAGACGCGCGCGTGTTCCAGAAAGCGGTCGACGATGCTGGTGACGTAGACATTCTCGCTCTGCCCGTCGACGCCCGGCACCAGGCAGCAGATGCCCCGGACGAGCATGCGGACGTTCACGCCTGCTTTCGAGGCGTCGTAGAGGCGGGCGATGATGCGCTCGTCCTCGATGCTGTTCATCTTGAGCACCGCGTAGCCGACGCCGCCTTCGCGGACGTTCCGGGCCTCGCGCTTGATGAGGCGGTAGAACTGTTTGCGGAGATTGAGGGGGGCGACCAGGAGGTGTTCGAACTCGGGCTCCCCGTTTTCTCCGGTGACGTAGGCAAAGACGCGGCGGACCTCCTGGGTGAGCCGGGGGTCGGCTGTAAACAGGCCATAATCGGCGTAGATACGGGCCGTATCCTCGTTGAAGTTGCCGGTAGCGAGGTAGGCATAGAGCCGCTCGTGCGCATGCTCGCGGCGGACGACGAGTGCCAGCTTGGCGTGTACTTTCAGGCCGGGAAGGTCGTAATGGACGGTCACGCCGAATTCCTTCATCCGCTCGCTCCACTCCACGTTGGACTTCTCGTCAAACCGAGCCCTTAGCTCCACGAATGCCGTGACCCGCTTGCCATTCCGCGCGGCCTCGATGAGGGCCTCGGCGACGGCGGAGTTCTCCGCGACCCGGTAGAGTGTGATCCAGACCTCCTCGACGTCGGGATCGCGGGCCGCTTCCCGGAGGAAGCGCAGGACGTAGTCGAACTTGTGGTAGGGGAAGCTGATGAGCCGGTCTTTTTGCGAGATAGCCGCCAAGAGCGTATCCGCCTGTTCGAGGTCCGGGAGGGGGAGAGGCGGCAGGGGTGCGTAGGCCAGGCCGTCCCGCCCGAAGCGAGGGAAGTGGAGGAAATCGCTGAAGTTGTGGTAGCGCGCGCCGGGCACCATGTCCTCCTCGGTCAGGCCGAGCCGCTGCTGGAGGAAGGCCACGGTTTCGTGGGGGGTGAGGTGGTCGTACAGGAAGCGGCAGGGGACGCCCTTTTCGCGGCGGGCGAGTCCTTTCTTGATCCGGTCGATGAGCCCGCCCCGGAACTCGTCTTCCAGGTACAGGTCGGCGTCACGGGTGAGTTTGACTTCGAAGGTCTGTCCCACGCGATAGCCGGGGAACAGATCGCCGGCATTGAGGCGGATGACGTCGTCGAGAAACATGACGTACTGGCCGGAATCGAGGCCGGGCACCCAGACGAAGCGGGGCAGCGAGGCGGGCACGTCGACCAGTCCGAGCGTGTGTTCCGACGGTACGAGGCCGAGCTGGGAATCCTCCGGTGCGAGTTCGGCGACCAGGTAGAGCGCCTTGTTCTTGAGGAAAGGCGCGTCGTCGTTCTCCCGGACGTGGAGCGGGTTGAGGTGAGGCCGAACCTCGTTCCGGAAGTAGGTGTGAAGAAACGTGCGCTGTTGTTCGGTCGCCTCGCCTTCCCGGAGGAGGACGATGCCTTCGCGGCGCAGGGCGGGCAGGATCTCGTCGCGGAAGATGGCGCCGAATTCCTCCTGCTGGGCGGCGACGGTGGTGTGGATGGTGTTGAGGCGGGCGGCGGGGTCGAAGTCGAGCTTGCGGATGGACTTTTTCTTGAGGCTGAGGAGGGAGCGAAGAGAAGCGACGCGGACGCGGAAGAACTCGTCCAGGTTGGAAGAATAGATGGCGAGGAACGTGATGCGCTCGAAGAGAGGTACGGAGGGGTCGCGCGCCTCCTGGAGGACGCGGGCGTTGAAGGAAAGCCAGCTCAGTTCGCGGTCGTAGTAGGTGTAGTTGGCTTTCATGGGGGCGTGTTCGGGTGTTCGGGCGTAGGCGTGTTTACGAGTTGAGGGTCAACGGGTTGTTTCTCGTTCCTGGTTCCGGTGCCCGTTCAGGGAGGAGGATTGCACGTCCTGATAGACTGCATCGGGGAGCGGGCTGCGACTGACCACCGCCGACTGTT
This sequence comes from Rhodothermales bacterium, assembly GCA_035699265.1. Lineage (GTDB taxonomy): Bacteria > Bacteroidota > Rhodothermia > Rhodothermales > DASSAV01 > DASSAV01. The sequence goes on along the minus strand of DASSAV010000276.1, from coordinate 1,293 downwards.
AACGCTCACTGCTCACTGCCAATCGCCCCCACCCCCAGCCGGCTGTGCTCGACCAGGATGCACCGGTTGCTGACGTACGGCAGCCCGGCCTCCTCGGCCAGGCGCTGCGCCTCCGGCGAAGATACCCCGATCTGCGTCCAGATGACCGGTTTCGTCCCGGTCGCCCGTGCGCGCTCCACCGTCTTCAGCACGTGGTTCGCCGTGAAGCGGGGGTGCCGGAAGACGTTGACGATGTCGATGCGGACGTCGTCCGGGATGCTCTCAAGGTCCGGGTAGCAGTGCAGGCCATGCACCGTCTCGTGCTCCGGGTTTACCGGAATCATCGTATACCCGGCGTCGATGAGGTACTCGGAAATCCGGTAGCTGGGCCGCCACGGCTGATCCGAGCAGCCCACCACGGCGATGATCTTCGCCTCTTCCAGGATATGTTTGAGGTCCATCGGCAACAGCGAATGTTGGGGAGTAGCGGTCGTAAGCGGTCCTGTCAGGGCGGTGGAGGGGCGGTTGTCGGGATGCGATCCAGGAGTTGGAAACCTCCAGGAAAATCCAGCGCCCATTGCGACTAATGTATTTCAGTTCGTACCCGCCGCCGCTCGTATATACTACTCGAAGTCCTTCCGGTTTGGCCCAGGTAAGATCGACCTGAACTGTGGCTGTATCGCCCACGATTCGAAGATTGCTGAATGTCAGGTAGAGGAAGTCCTTTCCCGTCCGGTCCGCCAACTGCTGGATTTGCTCCGGTGAACGCAGAAAGAAGTGCACCGAATCCGAAACGGGAAGCGCGCCCGGCGTGAGCGTATCCACCGATAGGAGTCGAAACGGTTCAGTGCTGAATGGGGTAGGAGGGTCCCAGTTCTCAAGCAAGCTGGAAACTACGATGCGGTGCCGATCCTTGAGCAGGCTGTAATCGGGCACGTCGCGCTCGTCGAGTACGGCCCGCCGAATTGCCAGTGCAACGATCTTCTCACGCTCGTTTCGTGGCTGCAAAGGCTTGGTCGGAGGGCCGAGTGCCCGTTCCATACTCCAGCAGCCTGCGGTGGCACTGAATAGAAAAAGCAAAAGCAAGAAGCCTCGGTTGGGCACCAAGGCGCTTGTGTATGAACTTTTCAGTTTAGCCATACGTACCTCTGGCGTTCAGGCGGAGTCGAGCAGGATTCGGGCATGCCCAAGCGAGATACACGTGACCGGCCCCGGCAGGGGACCGGTCATTTTGCTTACATTCCGGGCATATTGGATGAGATTGTGGGATCAGCCCTCGAATGAGAAATTTAGAAGACATACAGGCTGTGCTCC
>DASSAV010000275.1:0-2680 GCA_035699265.1 Rhodothermales bacterium | reverse complement strand
GGCGGTTTTCAGATAGTTCTTGAACATAGCTGCTCTCCAGGCAATTTCGTCGCCGAGTTTGTGGCATCGCTGGAGTTTCCCCCAGTAGACTTTGTGGTATTCTGTTTCGGTGCTGCCATAGTCGCCCATCTCCTGCATGGTGCGGGCGAAAGCCTCCTCCTCAGCCATGCCCGACCGGACGAGGCCGACCACTTGATCGCGTACGTGCTGCTCCAGTTCGTCGAGGTCGTCCCGGAGAAAGCTCCGGTCGCTCTCCAGCGAACGCCGCCAGGCTGCTATCTCCTTCCGGATATCGAAGGGGGTGCTATTCATAGCGGAGGCTCTTCACCGGGTCGGCTACGGCGGCCTTGACAGCCTGATAGCTGACCGTCAGGAGGGCGATCACCAGAGCGACCAGGCCGGCCAGCAGGAAGACGCCCGCTCCCATCTCGATGCGGTAGGCGAACCCGTCCAGCCACCGGCTCATGACGTAGTAGGCGACCGGCACGGCTACGACCAGGGCGATCACCACCAGCTTGACGAAGTCCTTAGAGAGTAGGTCGACGATGGAGGGTACCGTCGCCCCGAGCACCTTGCGCACGCCGATCTCCTTGGTGCGGCTCTCGGCGGTGAAGGCGGCCAGTCCGAACAGGCCCAGGCAGGCGATCAAGATGGCGATGCCTGCGAAGGCGCCGAAGAGCGTGGCGAAGCGCTCGTCGGCCTTGTACTGCGCGTCGTAGGCAGCGTCCGCGAAGTAGTAGTTGAAGGGGTTGCCGGGAAAAATCGCCTCGTATGTTTTCTGGATGGAGGCGAGGGTCTGCGGCAGGTCTCTGGTGCTCACCTTCATGGAGATGTTGCCCCCACCGGGGTTATAGAAGAACATCACCGCGTCGGTTTTCTGGTGCGCGGACGACCAGTTGAAATCTTTCACCACGCCCCGGACGATGTACGTTTGATCGTCTCCCTCTTTGATGCCCTTGCCGATGGCCTCTTCGTTGGAAGGAAAGCCGACAGCCTCGACCATCGTCTCGTTTATGAGTACCCGCATGCCCCCGCTGTCGATGACGGCCATGCCTTCGCGGAAGGGCTGCCCCGCCGCCATTTCGAGGCCGTATACGTCGAGAAAATCGGCGTCGATGAGGGTCCCCCGTACATCCATGCTCGTGGAAGGATCGGCGGCGGCCCGGTACATCTGGGTGTACAACATGAAGCCCTTTCCGGGCGTCGTTCCTGAAAGACCGACCTCCCCGACGGCGGGAATCTTGCGAAGCTCTTCCTTCAAGGTGGACATCGAAGCAGCGCGGGCCTCCCGGTTCGGCCCTTCGGGCCTGATAGTCGGCTCTTCGACCACGAGCACTTGATCCATGTCGAGCCCCACGTCCATCCCCCGCACGTATTGCAGTTGCTCGTAGACGATGAACGTCCCGGCCAGCAGCACGATGGAGGCCGCGAACTGCACGACCACGAGCACCTTCCGCAGCGCCACTCGTGAAGCGAATACCCCCACTTTTCCCTTCAGCACGATCACCGGCTTGAAGGACGACAGGATGAAGGCCGGATACAGTCCTGAAAGCAGTGCCCCGAGGCCGAACACGCCAAGGAAGACGGCCCAGAACCGGGCATCCAGCCAGAGCGAACCGGTCAGTTGTACGTCTGCCACCTGGTTTACTACCGGCAGCAGGAGTAACGCGAGGACAATTGCCAGCACCATCGCTGCCAGGTTCAGCAGGGCGGACTCCAGCAGGAACTGCCCCATGAGCTGCTGCCGGTGGGCGCCGACGACCTTACGGACGCCGACCTCCTTCGCTCGGTCCAGCGCCCGGGCGGTGGCGAGATTGACGTAGTTCACCAGCGCGATCAGGAGCGTAATCAGGCCGATCACCATGAAGAAGTACACCGTCTTCCGATTGCCCGTCACGACGCCCGGCCCCTGGATTTCCGCATTCAGGTGCACGTCCGATAGCGGCTGGAGATGGACCTCTGCCTTCGTATTGCTAGCGGCCAGGTCATCGGCGCGGTGCCGTGTGTACGATTGGGTGATCTTGCGCGCTATGTCCGCTACGTTTGCATTCGGAGCGACTTCCAGAAAGGTAGCGAAGTCGGTCCATCCCCAGTCTACCCCGTCCTGGTTGTACATATAAGCGTTGAGCAGATCCTGCATGGGGAGCAAGAGGCCGAACTGCATGCTCGAGGTGGGCGGCACGTCCTGAAAGACGCCCGTGACCGTATACGGGCCGTCCGTCCATCCTGAGAAGTCCACCACTTTCCCGATGGGATCCTCATTGCCGAAATACTTCCGGGCCATCGACTCAGAGAGGAGCATCGTATGCGGCTGCTGCAGCGCCTGCCGGCGATCTCCTTTCACGAGGGGATAGGTGAACATGCTCAGAAAGGTGGAGTCCACATAGAACACTCCGTCCTCCTTGAATGTCCGGTCGCCTGCAGGTCCTTTATAGGAAACGATGGCATCGTCGATGGTGCGCACCCGAGCGTAGCGGACGATGCCGGGCACCTCCTGCGCCATCGTCGGGCCGAAGATGTATCCGACGGCGGCCCCGAAGCCCTGGTCCTCCCCATTCTGGATAGAATGGATGGTGACCCGGTAAATCCGGTCCTTGTTCGCATTGAACTGGTCGAAGCTGTACTCGTAGGCGACGTACTGGAAGAGCAGCAGGCAGCACGCCATCCCGAGGGTGAGCCC
>DASSAV010000274.1:0-3343 GCA_035699265.1 Rhodothermales bacterium | reverse complement strand
CCTCCCCTCTTTCCCTCATTCTCTCTTTCACTCTTTCACTCTTTCACTCCTTCACTCTTTCACTCTTTCACTCTTTCACTCTTTCCCAAACCCGTCCACCTTGATCCCTTCCGTCCACTGCTCGATCTGTTCACCCGTCATCTCACCCCTCGGCTGCAACCGCGCGTCCTCGAAGCCCCACTCCTCGATGTCGATGAGATACTGCTGCCGCGACAGCAGCGTGCCGAAACATACCTTCGAGTTGGGCGCTGGGCTGTTTCGCTCCTCCTGGAGTCGCCGCGTCAGCTCCTGGAATACCTCGTCGGGTATCCGGCCACGCTCGGAGGGATAGATGAAACCAAAGAGCACCAGATGGCTCAAAAGCACCCGCCAGAACGGGCCGAACAGGTAAAGCATGCGCTGCCAGTTGATACGCTCGGCGCTCCCCCGCAACAGATGCACCACGTCGGCGCCGTCGTACCGCTCGCGCTCCATGATGAACGCCTTCGTCCAGACCATCTCCTCCGGGGCGCAGATCAACGTGGGTACCCCCAGCACCTCGTCTTCTACCGACCTGTCGAACCAGGCGTCGTCCACCGTGGATACGCCGTTGCCCGACTTGAAGATGAGGTCGACGAAGTCTTCTCCCACACAGTAGGCCTTCGCCAGCCAGTGTGGAAACGGCATCTCCGTCCGGTAGCCCGCCCCCTCCATCGCCCGCAGCGCGCGCTCAATGTCGACCTCCTTCACGAATAGATCGAAGTCCTTTGTGTGCCGGACGATGCCGGTGTAGCGCTGGAAAGCATAGGCCCCCCCCACCAGGAACGGCACGCCCGCGTCGCTCAACACACGCATGGCGTTGCGGTAGTACGCCGCCGTTTCCGGCGCGAGCAACTCCGAAGGACTGACGGGTTTCCCTTCCATAAACTATTGCTCCGCATGGCGGCCTTGGCGCCCTGGCATTCAGGCTGATACCAATGGATAGACGAGGTGCGGTGAGGCGACGCCCCAATCCCCCGCTTCTGCGAGGAACAGAGGCTTCCCATTCCAAAGTCGTTGCAAGCAGACCTCACAGCGCACGGCTCACGACTGCTCTTCAACCGTAAAAGGCCCCGAAGGTAGCGGGGCGGCGCCCCCGTTTTTGTTACAAAGGGGGAATACAATGGCTGAAACGAAACTGGTACGGATCGCGGCTGTCAGCGACCTCCACTACGGCAAGCACTCGAAGAATGCGGTGAAGGATCTCTTCGAGGCAGCATCCGCGCGTGCGGACGTGCTGCTCCTGTGCGGCGACCTCACCGACTACGGGCTCGCCGAGGAAGCCGAGATCCTGGCCGCGGATATCCGCGCCTTCGTCCGCATTCCCGTCCTCGGCGTGCTCGGCAACCACGACTTCGAATCGGGCACCGCAGCTACCGTTCGAGAGATCATGGAGGACGTCGGCGTGGATATGCTCGACGGTGAATGCGCCGAGGTGAACGGCGTGGGATTCGCCGGGGTGGCCGGCTTCGGAGGAGGCTTCGGCAGGCACATGCTGAATGCGTGGGGTGAGTCGCTCATCAAGCAGTTCGTACAGGCCTCGGTAGAAGAAGCCCTCAAGCTCGAACAGGCCCTGACGAAAATGGAAACAGAGCACCGGGTCGTCCTCATGCACTATGCCCCCATCTGCCAGACAGTGCAGGGAGAACCGCTGGAAATCTATCCCTTCCTCGGGTCGAGCCGCCTCGAAGAACCCCTCAACCGCTTCCAGGTGTTGTCGTGCTTTCACGGCCACGCCCACAAAGGCGCTCCAGAGGGGCGCACGTCTGCCGGCATCCCCGTTTACAACGTGTCCTTGCAGGTTCTAAAGGCCCTCGACAAGGAAGAACCGCCCTTTCGGATGCTCGAAGTGGATACGTCCATTCCCGCCCCCACCGTCGAAGTGGCCGTATGACCACCATCCGCATAGACAGCTGGGCCGGGCTACACGAGGCCCTCTTCGCAGAGTCGTGGAACCCCTCCCTCCAGCGGTTCCGCTCTCAGTATGCCTTCCGCGGCCTCTCCGATGCATCCTACGAGCTGTCGACCACACTCACGCGGCTCGGCGGGCGCTACGTGGACATGGAAGCGCACCTGCTCCGCAACTTCCGAAAATATGCCCACCATAGCGTTCTGGAAGAGGACTCCGTGTGGGACTGGCTGGCGCTTGCACAGCACCACGGCCTCCCCACACGGCTGATGGACTGGACCTACTCCCCACTGGTCGCCATGCACTTCGCCACAGCCAACGGGGCGAAATTCGACCGGGACGGTGTGATCTGGGCCGTGCACTACGGGCGCGTCCACGAGATGCTGCCGAAGCGCCTGAGCGAAGAACTCCAGCGCGAGGGCGGCGACGTCTTCACGGCCGAGATGCTCGCCGAGGTGGCGCCGGGCTTGCAAAACCTGGAGCGCCTCTCCGAAGAACCGTTCCTGCTCTTCGTGGAGCCCCCCTCGATGGACGAGCGCATCGTAAACCAGTACGCCCTCTTCTCCATGCTGAGCGCTCCACACGCCTCTCTGGATGAGTGGCTAGCCGCACACCCCGCCGTCTGGCGCAAGATCGTGATCCCGGCAGACTTGAAATGGGAGATACGCGACAAGCTCGACCAGGCCAACGTCACCGAGCGCGTCCTCTTCCCCGGCCTCGACGGCCTCAGCCGCTGGCTCACCCGCCACTACCGCCCGCGAAGCACCGCGCCTGACCAGGACGGCGTCGTCCACCGTTCCGAGCCCCTGTAAAACCGCAGCCGCCTGAAACCCGGAAAAAGCAGGCAGACATGCAAACCTCACAGGCTAGTGCTTTACTCATTAGGTCCGAGTAAGCGAATCTGATGAATCCGATCTCCATTGTACTGAAGTTCAAATTCGAAACCTTCATCTCGGTAGAAATATGCATCTAAGATGTCGGGAGTATTCCAGGTAACGCTTGGCTTCCCAAGCCTCCGCAACGCTTCTCCTCGTATCATCCCGATTTGCACCCCCTCCTTCGTCATTCCCCCGTAAGGCTTCTGGACCTCCACCAGAAACACTCCGACAGTCTTCGTCACGAACACATTTGTAGTATTTAGCCGACCCTCCAGATAACGGAGCGTAACCCCGCCGCCCTCCTGAGGCCAGTACGCGGGATGGCCCAGCTTCTGAACCACCGTGGCCGAGTCATCCCCGATCTCCACCCCTTCAATGCTCTCGCCCCACACGATCCGGGGGTTCTCCACCAGCCCCTCCACATCGATGTTCGTCACCTTCCCTTCGTGCGACTCCACCCCGAAGAACACGTCGTCGTAGAAGTACAGGTCGTACCGGAGTGAGTCCAGGTCGTTGGCCCGCTCCGGCTCCGGCCACG
>DASSAV010000273.1:0-2680 GCA_035699265.1 Rhodothermales bacterium | reverse complement strand
CTTTCGTAGAGCGGGATCACGTCGGACGGAGAGGGGACGGGCGTTGGCGTCGGGCAGGCCCGCATGAATTCGCGCGTAGCGTGGTGGCACAGGATCAGGGCTTGCGGCGCCGAGCCGTGCAGAAGGCCCAGCGTCACGCCGCTGAAGCCGGGATGCGTGACGGACCCCTGCCCCTCGATGAAGAGCACCTCGTGCCCCGCATGGTCCAGCACGAGCCGCTCCGCCGCCCCCGCCACGAAGTCGCTGATGACCGCGTCGATGGCGATACCCTTGCCCTCGATGGCGATCCCGGTCTGCCCGGTAGCGACGAAAGCGGCGTCCCACCCGGCTTCACAGGCCGCCCGCGTGAGTTCGAGCGAGGTCACCTTCTTGCCCAGGTTGCAGTCCGTCCCGACGGTCAGCACCCGCAGGCCCGGCTGTTCCTTAGCGATGTTCGTCGCCACCCCGAGGTCGGCTGGCGGGCGGCGCAGATCCTGAATCCGTGCCCCCGTCCGGGCAGCGATGGCCACGAGCGATGGATCGTCCGAAAGGAACTGGTGCAGGCCGCTGATGACGTCCAGCCCCCTTTCGAGGAACGTTGCGATCAGCGCGCGCCACGTCTGTGGAACCCGCCCGCCGGGCGCCACCGTGCCGAGGAGCAGGCCCGTCGGGTGTAGCGCCAGCGCCTCCTCAGGCGTCCCCACGATGGGTATGCCGCGCCCCACACCGACGAGCTCCTCCAGGCGCTGCCCCGCTCGGAACGAGTCGAGCACGCAGGCGACGTGCTCGGGGCGATAGCGCAGTACGCCGACGGCCGTCTTGGCGTTGAAGGGATCGAGGCTGCCTTCCGTCAGGAGAACCAGGCGGCGGGAGAGGCTTGTTTCCGGCATTCGGCAATACAGATCTACACGGCGGGAGGGCAGAAGGTAGCGCGGGAATGAAACTCACGCAACGTGGGATCGTAAGGCAGGGTCAACCGCATGCGCTCGGATTTCGGTTCATGCCCGCTGCATGCGGTCTGTCATCCCTTACGGACTCACACAACGTATATAGATTATGCGCAGCACAGGTGCCATCATTCTGGTCATTGTTCTGCTCCTCATCGGCTTTGCAGGATGTGCCGGCTGCGGCACGTACAACAGCCTCGTGCGGGCAGACGTTCAGGTCACGCAGGCCTGGGCCGACGTCGAGACGCAGTACCAGCGCAGGGCCGACCTCATCCCCAACCTCGTCCGTACCGTTCAGGGTGCGGCCAACTTCGAAAAATCGACCCTGGAGTCGGTCATCCAGGCACGCGCCAGGGCCACCTCCGTCAACGTCTCCGCCGACGACCTGGACGACCCCGAGAAGGTGCGCCAGTTCCAGGAAGCCCAGCAGCAGCTCAGCGGTGCACTCGGCCGGCTACTCGTCGTGTCGGAGGCCTACCCGCAGCTCCAGGCTACACAGGCGTTCCGCGACCTTCAAGTGCAACTCGAGGGCACGGAAAACCGCATCAACATCGCACGGCGAGATTACAATGCGGCCGTAGCCCAATACAACACGAGCACCCGCACTTTCCCGGAAAACATCATAGCCGGGATGACAGGCTTCGACCAGCGCACGCCGTTTGAGGCCGAAGCCGGAGCGGAAAAGGCGCCCGAAGTCCAGTTTTAATACCGGTTCTCGGTAAATACAGTGCATCGCTCCCGACACCCTCTCGGCTGCATCAAAACCCCCACATCCCCATACTCCCACACATCGGCGATCGGCGGTCCATGGTCGGCGGTCTACTCTGGAGGTATCTTGCGCTCTTTCCAGCGTTGGGCCGTCTGGCTCGCCTGTTTCTCCTTGCCCCTGGGCATCGTTCGCGCGCAGAATCTGGACGTCGTGCCCTCGCAGGGCCAGCTCGTCGTAGACCAGGCCGGCATGCTCTCGGCCTCGGAAGAACAGGCGCTCAACCAGGAACTCATCGCCTATGACGACAGCACGTCCAACCAGATCGTGGTCGTAACCATTCCCACCCTCAACGGTGCGGACCCCATCAATTATGCCGTTTCCCTCGGGCGTAAGTGGGGAGTAGGCCAGGAGGGGAAGGACAACGGCGTCGTCATGCTCATCGGCCGCGACGACCATACCATCACGATTGCAGTCGGCTACGGCCTGGAAGGCGCCATCCCGGACGCCCTGGCCGACCGGATCCGCCGCAACGTCATGGTGCCGCTGTTCCGGCAGGGGCGGTTCTACGAGGGCATCTCGGCAGGTGTCCACGCGCTCATCCAGGCGGCGGCAGGCGAGTTCGAGGCGGATGAACAGACACGCCGCCGGGGCGGCGGCGGCCTCAATGCCACGACCATCTTCATTCTGCTCATCATCGCGTTCTTCGTCATCTCGGCGGTAAGTAACCGGGGCGGAGGCGGCGGCAAAGGAGGCGGAGGACGGCGGTATCGGCGCGGCGTCGGCTTCCCACCCGTCATCATCTGGGGCGGCGGCTTCGGAGGCGGTCGCGGGGGTGGCTTCGGCGGAGGTGGGTTCGGCGGCGGTGGCGGTGGGTTCGGCGGCTTCGGCGGCGGCAGCTTCGGCGGCGGCGGCGCCAGCGGCGGCTGGTAACCCCGGCTAGAAGCTTGGCTGACAGGGGCTCTGTAACGCCATTAAGCAAGTTCCCTCGCCCCCCTGGGGGAGAGGGCCAGGGTGCGGAGGCTTCTCCTCCTGCAAAACAGCCCCG
>DASSAV010000272.1:0-7214 GCA_035699265.1 Rhodothermales bacterium | reverse complement strand
CTCGGAGGTCTCTTGCTCCTGACCGGATGCCGCAAACAGGCGCCGCCCCCGCCCCCTCTGGACCCGGCAACCCATCAGATGCTGATGGTAGCCGAACAAGCGCTGGACGACCAGGATTACGCCCTCGCCCTCGCTCTGGCCGACAGCGCCGCCAGGCGAGTGCCAGGTGCCGTCGAGACCGATTTCCTGAAAGGCATGATCTATTCCCGCATGATGCGTTGGGGCGAAGCGGATTCGCTATACCGGCGCGTTGCCGAGCGCGCTCCCGACTTCCCCGGCGTGTGGAATAACCTCGGCAACAATGCCGTGTGGCAGGGTGCCTATCAGAAGGCCCTGTCCGATTTCTACAAAGAAGTGGCGCGGAAACCCGCGCCCATTCCCTGGGCCAGCATCGGCCGTGTATACCAGGAACTGGGGGTCATCGACAGCGCCTCGTATGCGTTCGAGCAGGCGATCGAGCTGGACAGCACCTATATCCCCGCTTATCTCTCCTACGCCGGATTGCTGGAGGATGGGGGAGAGTTCGAGCACGCACTCTCGATCACGGAGCGAGCGGCCGCGTTGGCGCCGGAATCCGCTGAGGTAGAATACATGATGGGTTCTCTGCTGGCGAGGGTTGGACGAGACTCGGAAGCCGTCGCGTACCTCGAATCGGTCGTGCAGACCTGGCCCTGGCACACGGAGTCGCACTACAAGCTGGGGCAGGCGCTGCAGCGGCTCGGGCGCAGTGAAGAGAGCCGCGCGGTGCTTGCCGAAGCCGAAGAACTGTGGAAGCGGCAGGCCGACGTCACGGCCTACCAGAAAGGTGTCGCGGCCGATCCGGAGAACCCGTACAGGCATGCCGCGCTGGCGACGGCCTTCCGCATGGCGGGACGGTACGACGAAGCCATACACGCCTATAAACTCGCCCTCTCGCTAGACCCCGCAAACCTGGAGTTCCAGAACAACCTCGCCTCTCTCTACTTTCTGAAGAAGGATACCACGTCAGCCATCCAAACGTATCGGCGTATTCTGAAGCAGGATCCGAAGATGGTGGAGGTGTGGGTAAATCTTGGCGTGCTCTACGCACTGTCGGGAGCGGAGGACGACGCCCGGCAAGCCTGGCAACACGCGCTCACCTATCGGCCCGATGATCCGACTACCCGCGCTTACCTCGCAAAGCTGAACGCTGGCGATTGACGGTAGCTCGCCGCCTCACTACAACACCATCGGCAATCTCCGAGCCGCGGCGTTATCTGGAAACCGGCGCCGAACGAAGAAGGAAAGAAGGAACGGCGGAGTCCTGTGCGCTGGTAGGGCCGTCGGGCGTCGCCTTTTGCCTCAGACAGACATATCCTCTCGGAGACGTTCTCCTGCGCCGGAATCATGTCCAGCGAAATGGGCGCCGAAGCCTCACGCCTGTCCGATCGGATGCCTATCTACGACTCGGAAGCGCTTTTGTACCGTTCGGGCGAATAGTTTGGCAGGGCACAAAAAAAGGCATTGACGTAACCGCCTGAGGCGGCCATATTCGGGTCATGCTTGTTACGCGCCGATGATATTGGCAAACACTCCCACCGATCCAGAATCGCGCGGGCCGGGATCGACTTGTCGAAAGCAGCTCCGCACGATCCGGATTATGGCTGCCGAAGTGGCAGGTATCGGCATCGCCGGAACGCTTTCAGGGGACCCGGATTGCCTGGGCAAGCAGCAGGTTGAATGCCCGTCGGGCTTCAATCAGGTTCAGTGAAACACATCGAACAAGAGAGCCGCTATGAGATTGGCGGAGTCACCGTGCTTGCTCGAAAGCGGTTGCATTTCGCTTAAAACATATTAATATTGCATTACCCGATACCACGTAACATCTCCTTCACAACAATCCGTAGGGAAGCTATGTCACTACGTTTGTTCGTCCGGCCAGGCGCCCGGGGCAGCGCACGTGCGGCCCGTTTCTGGACGATGACTCTTCTGTTCCTGTTCATTCTGAGTGGCCCGGCCTACGGTCAGGATTCACATCCGGTCTCCGGAACGGTCACTGATGCCTCCACGGGCACCGGTCTCCCCGGCGTCAGCGTCACAGTCCCCGGCACCACGACCGGAACGGCCACGGATATAGACGGAAACTACTTGCTCCAGGTGCCGGCTGAGGCGGACAGCCTCGTGTACTCGTACATCGGCTATGCGACCCAGACGATCGCCGTCGCGGGCCGCTCCATGATCGACGTCGAGTTGAGCGCCGTCACGATCACTGGCACCGAGGTTGTGGTAGTCGGCTACACCACGCAGCAGCGCCGCGACCTTACGGGCGCCATTAGCGTGGTGGACGTTGAGAACCTGACGCAGGTACCCACCGGTGAGGTCACGAAGGCGCTTCAGGGCAACGCCTCGGGGATAAACATCGTGAGCACGGGGCAGCCCGGCGATGATCCCCTGATCAGCATCCGCGGCTTCAACACCTTCGGCAACAACGAGCCGCTCTACGTGGTCGATGGAGTGCCCACGCAGAACATCTCTACGCTGAACCCGGAGAATATCGAGTCGCTCCAGATTCTCAAGGACGCAGGCGCGGCATCGATCTACGGCGCGCGCGCCTCGAACGGCGTGATCATCATCACGACGAAGGAGGGTCGGGGCGGCGTCACTGTCAGCTTCGACACCTACGCCGGAGTCCAGTCGCCGGGCGTGGGATCCAACCCGTGGAACATCCTCTCTCCCCAGGGCATGGCGGAACTGAAATTTCTGGCCTTGGCCAACTCGGGAACTCCGGTGACCGCCGATAAGCCCGACCCGCTCTACGGCGGTGACCCGAATAATCCCGTCCTGCCGGACTACATCGCACCCGCCGGCGTCATGGAGGATGATCCCGGTGCCGATCCCTCTCTCTATTTCGTCGTCCCCAACTACAACGACCCGGATGCACTGAGCAGCTTCTACCGCATCGTTCGGGCCAACAAGGGAGGGACGGACTGGTACAACCAGGTCTTCCACTCCGCCCCCACGGTCAACAATAATATCTCCGTCAGCGGGGGTGGGGACATGGGCAACTTCTTCCTATCGCTCGGCTACTTAAACCAGCAGGGGACGTTGGACGGCACCTACCTGAAGCGCTACACCGTGCGCGCCAACACGAACTTCAACGTCAACGAGCACATCCGGATCGGCGAAAATCTCGCCTATACCCTGTCCGATAACCCGACGTTCGGGACGCTCACCGAGGGAGGCCCTATTGGACACTCGTACCGCGAGCAGCCGATTATTCCCGTCCACGACATCAACGGCAACTTCGCAGGATCCTTCGGCGCGCCGCTCGGCAATGCGAGCAACCCGGTTGCCATTGTGTACCGCAGCCGCAACAATAGCGGCGAGGGCAAACGGCTCTTCGGCAATATCTACGGCGAGATTGATCTGGCGAAGGGTCTCATGCTGCGCTCGAGCTTCGGCGGCGAACTCTACGGGGGCTTCTTCCACTCGTTCACGTATCCCTCGTACGAGAACGCCGAGAACGGTACTGTCAACCAGTATAGCGAGAACGCCCACAACGGCAACAATTACACGTGGAACACGACGCTGAACTTCAACAGCACGATCGGCAGGAATCATAACCTCGGCGTGGTGGTCGGCACAGAGTTGTACAACAACTACTACCGCGAGGTAGGCGGCACCACACAGAGCTTCTTCTCCTTCGATCCCCGCTACACGAACCTGGACACGGGTTCCGGTACCCAGACCAACTACAGCTTTACCAGCAGCGATGCCCTCTTCTCGCTACTCGGGCGATTGGACTACAATTTCGCCGGCCGGTATCTGCTGAGCGCCACGCTGCGCCGTGACGGATCGTCGCGCTTCCTGAACAACCGCTACGGCTGGTTCCCTGCCGTGACGGCCGGATGGCGCATCTCCGAGGAGGGCTTCATGAACGGCATCTCCTGGCTGAGTGACCTGAAGCTGCGCGGCGGTTACGGCGTCATGGGCAACCAGCTCAACGTCGACCTGAACAACCCGTACACCCTCTTCGTGGGCAGCCCCACGGACTCCTACTATGCCCTCACGGGCAGCAACAGCAATCTCTTGCTGGGCTTCCGCCAGGGACGCATCGGCAACCCGGATGCCAGGTGGGAACGCAATGTGGGCATTAACGTCGGCGCCGACTTCGGGCTCTTCGGCAACCGTATCAGCGGCAGCATCGACTACTACGAGAAGAACATCAAGGATCTGCTCTTCAACCCGGAGTTGCCCGGCACCGCAGGCGCCGCGGACGTACCGTTCGTGAACGTCGCCAACATGAAGAACAACGGGATCGACGCTTCGATCGGCGGACGGACGAACCTGATCGGCGACCTGGACCTCGATTTGACGGCCACCTTCACCACCTACAACAACCGGATCGTGTCCATCGCCGAGGGCATCGAGAACTTCGATCTCGAGAGCCGCCGCTTCAACGGTAGCACCATCATCCGCAACGCGGTGGGCCACCCCGTCTCGTCCTACTATGGATATAAAATCATCGGCTTCTGGGACAGCGCCGACGAGATTCAGGAAGCAGGCGGGAATGGATATCAGACCGACGTCGGTTTCGAGGTGGATTCTTTGGGAACCGCGATCTTGACTGAACCCATCGGGGTGGGCCGCTTCCGCTACCAGGATACGGATGGAGATGGGAAGATCACGCCCGACGACCGGACTTTCCTGGGCAGCCCGAACCCGGACTTCACCTACGGGCTCAACATCGGGCTCACCTTCCGGAACTGGGACTTCTCCACGCTCCTCTACGGCGTGAGTGGCAACGAGATCTGGAACCAGGTGAAGTGGTGGACCGACTTCTACTCGTCCTTCCAGGGAGCCAAGAGCGTAACGGCGCTCAAGGACTCCTGGACGCCTGACAACCTGGACGCCACCGCGCCCATCCAGGAGAACAACGGCACCTTCAGTACCAACCAGGTGCCCAACTCCTACTACGTGGAAAACGGATCCTACCTTCGGATCAGGAACATCCAGATCGGCTATACCCTGCCCCGCCACCTGCTCCAGCCGCTGGGAATCTACAGGTTCCGGGTGTACGTCCAGGCGGCCAACCTTGCGACCTTCACGGGTTACAGCGGGCTCGATCCTGAGATCGGAGGCGCCGGTGCGACGGACTTCGGCATCGACGAGGGCGCATACGTCAGCCCCCGCCAGTACCTAGTCGGCGTCAACCTCCTGTTTTAACCACTCCGTGCTCCTCTAAAATGCTATCTAAGACTTACACCATGAAAACATTTAAATGGAACACGCTGTGGACGCTGGCAGCCGTCGCGTTGTTTTTGTCCTCGTGTGACTTCCTGGATCAGCCGCCCCGCGGCTCGCTCAGCCAGCAGGTGCTCGCCAACGAGGCGGGCGCCCAGGCGCTCCTGATCGGCGCCTACGGTGCTCTGGACGGCCAGAGCATCGCCGGCAACCCCTGGGAGACCTCTCCCGACAACTGGATCTGGGGCAGCGTTGCTGGTGGAGACGCCCACAAGGGTAGCGATGCCACCGACCAGCCGGCCATCAACCCCATTTTTAACTGGCAGATTAACGCCTCCAATGGTTTCCTGAACAGCAAGTGGAGGGCCGACTACGAGGGCATCTCCCGGGCGAACGCTGTGCTGGCCCTGTTGCCGCAGGTCGAGGATGCTACGGACGCAGTGAAGTCCCAGATCGAGGCTGAGGCCCGTTTCCTCCGAGGCCACTACTATTTCGACCTGAAGAAGATGTTCAACATGGTCCCCTGGATCGACGAGACGACCGAGGACTTCAAGGTGCCCAACAACGTGGACATCTGGCCCAACATCGAGGCCGACTTCAAGTTCGCCATGGATAACCTTCCGGAGACGCAGGCGGAGGTGGGCCGTGTCAACAAGTGGGCCGCAGCCGCCTATCTGGCCAAGACCTATCTCTACCAGGAGAAGTGGCAAGACGCGGCAACCCTTTTCGCAACGGTCATCACCCAGGGTCAGACCTCCAGCGGGATCCCCTACGCCCTCACGCCCCGCTTCCAGGACATGTTCGACCCCGCCACGGAGGACAACAGCGGCATGGTCTTCGCCATCCAGGCAACGGGTAACGACGGAACAGGCTCCATCGCCAACTCTAACCAGGGCGATATGCTGAACTTCCCGTACAACAGTCCCTTCCGGTGCTGCGGATTCTATCAGCCGACCCAGGAGCTCGTAAACTCCTACCGGGTAGACCCGACCACTGGCCTGCCGCTGATCGATACGCACAACGATACTCCGATTAAGAGCGACCAGGCCGTTGGGTCGGACCAACCGTTCACGCCGGACACGGGCACCTTCGACCCGCGCCTGGACTGGACCGTCGGCCGTCGCGGCGTCCCCTACCTGGACTGGGGCCCCCACCCCGGCCAGCGGTGGATTCGCGATCAGGCATTCTCAGGTCCGTACGCGCCCAAGAAGAACATTTACCGGCAGGCCACCCAGGGCCAGTTCGCCAACAACAACTCCTGGGCGCCCGGCACTGCGCTTAACTACCCGGTCATTCGTTTCGCCGACGTCCTGCTCATGGCCGCTGAGGCCGAGGCCCATGTCGGGAATCTTCCGACGGCCCTCGATTATGTGAACCGGGTCCGGGCACGCGCAGCTAACCCCGACGGCTGGGTCAAGAACTCCGACAATGAGGCCTTCGCCAAGGCTGTCGTCGGCAGCGAGGCCGAGATGCTCGCCAGCGGCGCGGCACCGGAAGATTATGTGGTTCGTACCGACCTCGGCACGACGTGGGTTCTGTTGAAGGGCGAGCCGACGGACATCAACAACTGGCAGGAGTACACCATCCCCAACTACAAGGTGGAGCAGTACCCCGCCGGCTCATTTACGAGCCAGGATGACGCTCTCAAAAAGATCCGCTTCGAGCGCAAGCTCGAGCTGGCCATGGAGGGGCAACGCTTCTTCGACCTGTCCCGCTGGGGCACGGCGGACGAGCAGCTCAATGCCTTCTACGAGTACGAGGGGCAACACGCTGCCGAAGCCGGGGCCGGAACTGGCGGCATCACGGATGTGGCATCGGGCGGTCACAACGTCACGAAATACTACCCCATTCCCCAGCGGCAGATCGACCTGTCAGTGAAGGAAGGAACGCCCACGCTGGCGCAGAACCCCGACTACGGAGGATAAATGCGCTTCGCATGGCGTGAGCGGCCTCACGCCGATTTGCGGACGGATTGACGTGCGCCGTCGAGATAGCAGATATGCAGTCTCGAC
>DASSAV010000271.1:0-4134 GCA_035699265.1 Rhodothermales bacterium | reverse complement strand
CACCTCCTCATTCCCCTGCACACCCTCGAAACGCTCCACCAATCCGCTCGGCCACTCCACTACCAGCGTGTCCACCTCCTCGTGCTCTCCCAACCCGAACGTGACCACCTTCTCGCTCTGCGACAGGTAACTCGACCCCGTACGCACCCGCCGCTCCATCTGCAACGCTCCCACCCTCGCCAGCACCCGCGCGTCGATCCCGTCGCGGTTGCTCTTCGTCCCGCGCAGCCGTACCCGCAGAAAGTGCCCCCCCTGGAGGTCGTTGCGCCAGAGGTGGGCCGGACCATCGTTTTCGGTGACGAGCACGTCGAGGTCGCCGTCCCGGTCGTAGTCGGCGTAGGCAGCGCCGCGGGCGACCATCGGAAGCGACAAGGGGCCACGCTCCTGCTTCACCTCGTCGAAGATCCCGTTTCCACGGTTCAGAAAGAACTGGGCCTTTTGGCGATAGGTGATGCGGTCGTTTTCACTGGCCCGATCCGGATGAACATGCCCATTTGCGATCAGTAGATCGAGGTCGGTATCGAGGTCTGCATCGAAGAGGAATAGCCCGAACGTCAGGCTCAGGAGGGTCGGGTAGGCAAGCCCTTTGACACTGGCGCGGTCGATGAACATGCCTTCTTTCATGTGGCGGTAGGCGCCCAGCATCTCCTCGGAAAAGTTGCCAATGACGACGGTCACCTGACCGGTGCTGTCGATGATACCGCTGTCGATGCCCATGCCGGCCCGCGCCTCGCCGTGCTCACTGAAGGCGAAGCCAACCGGCACACCGATCTCCTCGAACGTTCCATTTCCTCTATTCTGGTAGAGCAGATCACCCTCACCATCGTTGGATACGGCAAGGTCGGGCCAGCCATCGTGGTTGAAGTCCATCTCCGTGACGCCCAACGATTTCCCGATGGCGGGCGAGAAGCCGGCCTGTTCCGTCCTTTCCGTGAAGGTCCCATCGCCATCGTTTCGGAAGAAGCGGCTCTGCACGCCCGTGTAGGCGTTCGGCGCACAGTAGACTTTGACAGTTCCTCCGGTGGGGCAGAAGATGTCTGTTTGCGGCGTCCAGTCGACGTAATTGGCAACGTAGAGGTCGAGGTGACCGTCTCTGTCGGCGTCGAAGAACATGGCCGAACTGCTCCAGATGGACCCGTCGGTGACGCCTGTTTTTTCTCCCACCTCCGTGAACACCCCCCCGTCGTTGCGGAAGAGCATATTTCGGGTCAGCGTCGTGAGGTAGAAATCCTGATCGCCGTCATTGTCGTAATCGGCCGCGGAGACCCCGATGGAATAGGTTACAATGCCGCTCAAGCCCGCCTCGGCGGTTACGTCCGTGAACGTGCCGTCGTGGTCGTTGCGGAAGAGCCAGACGGCTCGGGGTTTTTCTGCTGGATCCTCGTTCCAGTTGCCGCCGCCGAGCAAGATGAGGTCTTCCCAGCCGTCGCCATCGTAATCGATGAAACCGCCCCCCGAGCCCATCTGCTCGGGGTACCACTTCTTACCGAAGGCACCGTTGACGTTGCGGAAGGAGGCCAGTCCGGCCGCCGCTGTAACGTCGGTAAACATCACGGGTGCTTGCGTTGCGGCCCTGTCCGCGTCTGAGGAAGCCGTCGACCTGTACTCCGACGAGCACGAGAAGCCGCAATACGCGAGGATTCCGACGAGGGCTAACGACGCCTGGTTGCGAATGCGCATGCGGGGTTGCGGGCAGGCCGACGAGAAGCGCCGGCGGATCGCAGGGAGATAAACGAGCCGTTCCCCCGACCCCGCGATCGACGCGAGACCGGGGGAACGGCTTAATATAAGTTAATGTTTTTACAAAAGCTAGAATGACACGTGAGCCGCAAACCGGTTCACATTGCCGAAGATGCCGAAGTTGGTGTAGGCGTAGTCGATGCCGAAGCCCAGCGTCGAGGCCCTGTACTGGAGGCCGGCGCCGAGGCTGACCCCTTCTTCGGTCTCGCCGTCCTGCACGAACGCATTGGCCCAACCGGCCCGTAGCGAGAGGACGTTCCGGTAGGTGTACTCACCACCGAGGCGGAGGTGCTCGGCGAAGTCGCGCGGGCGCTCGGCGTCGACGGCGAACTGCAGGGCATGCACGTTCGGGTTCAGGCTGGTGAAGTCCAGGAGGTTCATCGACACGCCGATCTGGAAGGTCAGCGGCATCTCGAAACTCTCCAGGGCATATTTCCGCTCCGGCCCGAAATTGCGCGTGCTCATCGCGATGGTGAGGCTGCGGAATCCGGTGTTATAGAGGATGCCGAAGTCGACGGCGGGGGCGCTGACGCTGTACTTCTCGTACGCCGCCTGGGTGCCGTCCGGCAGTGACTGGCCGCCGTCACTCACGCGCTCTCTCGCGAACGAGCCCAGGTCTTGCAAGACATACTTCACCTGCGCTCCGACGGAGAAGCGGTCGGTGAAGGAACGTGCGTACCCAAACCCCGCCTGCAGCGCCGTGGGCGAAAACGTGCCCAGTTGGATGAAGCCTTCGGGATAGAGGTCACTCTTGTTCGTGAGGATCGTCTCATAGAAGTCGTCACCGTAGTCCACGCTCTCCAGGGAGATCCCGAAGACGCCATAATTCCCATGCGCCGGCCGGTACGCGATGCTCGCGGCGTTGTACTGGACGTTTGTGATGTACTGCGCGATGCCTGCGCTCGCGCTGAAGGTACCCTCCATGCGGGCCATGCTGGCGGGGTTGTAAAAGAGCGCCGTCGAGTTCCCCTGCGTCTCGGCCGTTACGGCCCCGCCCATGGCGGTGGCACGCGGGTCGATGGAGACCGTGAGGAACTTCATGCCCGTCTGGCCGCGCTTGGCCGTCTCGACGGGCGTGGTGACATCCGGGATGCTGCTCTGGGCGAAGGCCTGCGGGACCAGCGCCAGCGCGAGCGCAAGGCTTAACAGGTAAAATGGTATGCTTTTTCTCATGGCAATGCCCGTGCGGCTATGCTAAAAGGTGGTTGCGTTTCCGGTGAGCTTCCCGCCGGCCTCCCTCCGAGCCGCTGTGCGGTCGGGCAAGGCCGGCGGGCGCTCCGCCGTCGGATTCACTAGCGGATCACTACGAACTTGCGGAAGACGCGAGCTCCGTCCGGATCCTCGATCACCGCGATATAGATGCCGCTGACGAGCAGCTGCCTGGAATCGGTGGTGAGGTTCCACGACTCATCGCCGGTACCGTTGACGTGCTCGATCCTCTTGATGAGCTGTCCGGTCTCGGTATAGATCGTGATGGTACACTCGCCAGGGATGTTGAGGAACAAGATGCGGTCGTCCTCGAAGGGCCGAATGCCGTTCACGTCTCCCTCCGCCTGCTGGGATCCCAGATTAACCGGGTTCGGCACCACGCGGGCATCCTCGATATTGCCCTGCCAACCGTGGCCCAGGGCCGTATTGCCGAAGGGCGGCCGCTTGAGGTTGGTCGGGATATAGGTGAGGGTGTAGTACAGGCTGCTCTTGAGCGGCAGCCCGCCGGGCGTACCAGCGATCGCTTTCGGATCAACAGGCTGGTTCTCTCCGACGGCCTGGACGTAGTAGAAGTAGCTGGTCCCCCGGATGGCGCTCTTGTCGTCGTAAGAGGTCGCGCCAGCGGCGAGCATGGGACTCAGGCACTCAGGTCCATTGCCGGCAAGACACGTGTAGGGGAGGTTGTCCGTAATGTTGCTCGTGCGATAGACCTCCCAGCCGACCCGGTTCGGGCCGCCCTCCGGCAGCTCCCACCGGAGCTCGATCTGGTCCGGCTTGCCGTCGACCGTGAACGACGCCGGCGGACGCGGCGGCTCGGCAATCGGGTACTTCGACATCTGCTCGCTCGCGTTCCAGACGTCGCGCGCCTTGATGAAGTTCTTGAAGAGCGAGTCGCGGGCGGTCATCACCCACTGGTTCTTCGTCATGCACTCGTTGCCCGTGTCGAACGTCGTGTAGTCGAACGTCTGGCAGTCGATCGTCCCGTCGCCGTTGGCGTCGTACTCGATGACGAAGCTCTCGTCCGTGCCGTTGCGTTTGAAGGCGTTGCCGATCTCGACCTGCGCCTTGTAGGGCATGCCGTCGGCGGAGAAGACCATCACGATGTGGATCGTCTCGCCGGGCGCCATCTCGTAGGGACCGTAGGTCACCGTCGGCGCGAACCCACCCTGGCTCTTGCCGCCGCTG
>DASSAV010000270.1:0-3351 GCA_035699265.1 Rhodothermales bacterium | reverse complement strand
AACCCGAACTGGCTCATGTCGAAGCCGGGCGGGAGCATGGAGCCGGCGGCGCGGCCCATCTCGTCTTTTGCCAGCGCGGCGGCCTGTTCCAGCGCCTTGTTTACCCCGGCGACCACGAGATCTTCGAGCAGTTCCAGGTCGTCCGGATCGACGGCGTCTCGCTCGATCTTGATGGCCGTGATGCGCTGCTGGCCGTTGGCCGTGACCTTGACCATCCCGCCCCCGGCCTCTGCGCTGGTCGTCTTCGCAGCGAGAGCTTCCTGTGCCTCGGCGACCTTTCGCTGCATCTCCACGACCTTGCCGAACATATCGGCCATGTTCATTCCTTCAGCCATATTCGATACCCGGAGAATTCGTTTGAGAGATCAGACGGTGGACGTCTGCGTGATCGGTCGCCTGCACGCAAGCCAGCGATGCTCGGCACATCGTAGTACGCGCCTCTGGTCGTAACGTTCGGGCGCGTAGGTGCGGATCACCACGCGATCTCCCCGCCGAAGAAGTCCAGGATGGCCCGCACCACCGGGTCCTCCTCGCGTCGCCGCTGTAGATACTCGGACGGGCTGATTTCAGGCGCGGTTCCCGGCTCAGGGGCAGCCGGCGGACGGTCCCCGTTCACCTCGAATTGCAGCCGCCCGACGGTGGCCTCGCATACGGCAGCGAGGTGCTTGAGCAGGTAGTCCTGTACATCCTCGAGCTGGCGCTGGTGGAACGCATCCGGAACGGCGATCACCAGCACGCCCCCCGCAACACACGCCGGGGCAGACTGGGCCAGCAGGGCACCGGTGCGGATCTGTTCGGCGCGAACGCGCTGGACGAACCGGGGCCATGCGGCCTCTACCTCGTGCAGGAACGTACCCGCTTCGGGTTCCGCCTCCGCGACCGCAGCCAGGGCGCCGGATCCGGCGAACATCGCCCCCGGCTCCTTCGGGGGAGCCTGCCTGTCCTCGCGAGGGCGGCGGGCCAGGCTCAGGGCCGGTGCAGGGAACGCCCCCGAATACCCGGCCGGTGAAGACGGCACCGAGCGGGAGGGTGGAGCCGTCTGGTTCGGCGCCTGCCGGACTGATGCACCGCCCGGTTCCGCCACTCTGGTCTCTTCATCCGTATCCCGGGGTGCGCCCGCGGGCTGGGACTCGGGTGTCGGATGCAGCCGGTGGATGGTGGACGTGCGGGGCGATTGGCTCGCTCGGGCGGGTTCTGCTTCAACGTTCCGTGCCGTGTCGGACAGTTTCCCGTCCTGCGCGAGCTTTTCCAGCCGCTCCAGCTTCTTCAGCGCTTCCCGCAGGTCGGCTGCGCCGGACATGCTCGCCATCTTGAGCAGGCCGGTCTCCAGCTTGAGGCGCGGCTGTGTGCTGCTCTTGAGCGACGTCTCCGTTTCCCCGGCGATCATCAACAGGCGTAGCAGATCGGGCTCCTCGAAGGCGCCCGCAGCTTCGGCGTAGCGCTGCCGCGTGGCCTCGGTGCTTTCGATGAGAGACGTGTCTCCGGTCGTGTGGGCGACGAGCAGGTTGCGCAGGTGCTCGGCCAGGCCGTCCAGGAACTCCTGCAAGTCGTACCCGGAACGGATGAGCCGGTCCACGAGGCGCAGCATCCCCGCGCTGTCGTGGTTCAGTACGTGGCCCGTGGCCTCGAAGAAGAGGTCCACGTCCACCACGCCCAGGGCCTGCGCCAGCTCCCGGTATTGTAGGTCGGTGCCGCACAGAGAAACAGCCTGGTCGAAGGCCGAGAGCGCGTCGCGCAACGCGCCGTCGCCCTTGCGGGCGATGAGCACCAGGGATGCCTCATCCGCTTTGATGGTTTCTTCTGTACAGATCCCTTCGAGCCGTATGACGATGTCCGGGACGGGAATGCGCCGGAAGTCGAACCGCTGGCAGCGCGAGAGGATCGTCGGGAGGACTTTATGCGGCTCGGTCGTCGCGAAGATGAACAGGACGTACGGCGGCGGCTCTTCGAGCGTCTTCAACAGGGCGTTGAAGGCCGCATTCGAGAGCATATGCACCTCGTCGATGATGTAGACCTTCCGTCTGGCGCCCTGCGGCGGGATGCGTACCGTGTCCCGCAATTCGCGGACGTCCTCCACCTTGTTGTTGGAGGCCGCGTCGATCTCGATGATGTTGAGGCTGCGGCCCTCCTCGAAGGAGCGGCATGAGTCGCACTGGCGGCAGGGTTCCGCCCGGTCGGTGCGCTCCTCCGGCGGCGTGGTGCAGTTGATCGCCTTCGCCAGAATGCGGGCGGCCGTCGTCTTGCCCACCCCGCGCGGTCCGCTGAACAGATACGCATGCGCCAGGCGGTCCAGCCGGATGGCGTTCTTCAAGGTCTCGGTGACGTGCTCCTGCGCGACGAGCTCGCCGAACAGCATCGGACGGTACTTACGAGCGGTGACGAGGTAGCGCTGGTCGGGCATATAGGGGCGGGAAGGTGTCTTTGAGGGTCCTCATGCCAACGCCCAACATACCGGAAGGTTTGCGCTTAGACAACGCGGAGTTTTCCACATTTGATGCCGGGCGTCAGTTGTTTGTAGTCAGTGGTCAGTTGTTTGTTGTTGGTTGAGGGTTGGCGAGTTGAGGGATGTGGAGCGCGGAGGTGAATTGTAACGGATCTGACGGTTTGAGCGACTCGATTGCACACATTGCACACGGAACGCGGGCGTGTTTGCGTGTTCAGGTGTTCACGTTTCGAGTGAGGAGCAGGGGGCGTTGCACACTTTGCACGTCTTGGTCCGTTGTCGATGGTCCGTTGTGGGTTGTAGGCGAGGGTGGAGGCAGTCACGTTCTAGAACGTGCATCGCGCATCATTGCACACTTTGCACACTTTTGGCCTGTTTTTCGGGTGTGCGGGGGCGCCAATTGTAACGGATCTTACAGTCTGGGCGGCCTGGTTGCACACTTTGCACGCAGAACGCAGGAGTGTTCGGATATGCGGGTGATCAGGCCCCTCTCACCCCAACCCTCTCTTCCGGTGGGGCGAGGGAGCTTTTTGGGATGCACAGATTACACGTGCGGAACGGGTTGCGTAGAGGCCATTGCACACTTTACACGCGGATGGCTCGCTTTCGGGCGTACAGAGCGGCGGGGGATTGCAGACGTTGCATGAGGCCCGGCCCTGTTGACCGGGCAAAGGGAGATCGCCCCTTCGGGGCTGAATGTGCGTTGCACACTTTGCACACGGCACGTGTGGTTTTCAGGCTATGCGTGGCGCAAGGCCAGTGGTACAGCGTGTCAAAGAACGGAATGGCGGAGGTCTGGACCTATGTAGGGCAAATGTTGTGGCGGGGCAAGGTTATGTTTTGAACCTTGACTTTTCGGGTTTTGGGTTGAGGATTGACGGGAGGATGGAGGCTGGCCCGAGGGACAG
>DASSAV010000269.1:0-10808 GCA_035699265.1 Rhodothermales bacterium | reverse complement strand
GAGCACGAGTGGATACGCGTCGATTCGGACGGCAAAACCGCCACCATCGGCGTCACCGACTTCGCTCAGCATGAGTTGGGAGATATTGTCTTTGTGGAGCTGAAGGATCCGGGCGAGGCGCTGAATGCCGGCGACGTCTTCGGGACCATCGAGGCCGTAAAGACCGTATCCGATCTCTTTATGCCCGTTTCCGGCACCGTGCGCGAGGGCAATCCGGACCTGGATTCCCACCCTGAGCACGTCAACGAAGACCCCTACGGCAAGGGCTGGATGGTCAAGATCGAAGTATCCAACCCCGAGGAACTGGGCCAGCTATTATCCGCTGATGCCTACCAGGGAATCATCGGGACGTAACTGCCTCATTCCGGCCTTTGCGGGCGCCTGAGCATCCTGCCTACCGCAACCGTAGAGACGCGACACGTCGCGTCTCTCTCATTTTCAGCGGATCGGATTCACCCCCAAAGCGTTCGTCCCAACCATCAGGCTGGTCATCATTGATCTTTTCCAATATCGCTAACGGAATCAACGGCGGTCTGCTATCAGCCGTCGGCGGTCGTCCACAAGGCCCTCATCCATGCACGAGCGGATCATCATCCTCGACTTCGGCTCGCAGTACACCCAGCTCATCGCCCGCCGCGTCCGAGAGGCCGGTGTCTATTCCGAGATCTACCCCTGCACCATAGACTCCGACGAAATCCGGTCCATGCAGCCGAAGGGACTCATCCTCTCCGGCGGCCCGTGCTCCGTGTACGACGAGGGCGCCCCCCAACTCGACCCAGAGTTCCTGGATCTGCACCGCGACGACGGTTCACCCGTTCCGATCTTGGGCATCTGCTACGGTCTGCAAGCCATGGCCCACCTGCTGGGCGGAGCGGTGGAGCGGGCCTCCCGCCGCGAGTTCGGCCGTGCGCACATCCAGGTGACCTCCAACGGCGATTCGGTACTCTTTGAAGGGGTGCCCGCCGGCTCCAACGTATGGATGAGCCACGGCGATCACGTGACCCGGCTCCCGGACGGTTTTGAAATCATCGCCCGCACCGAGAATGCACCCCTGGCCGCTGTGCGAGACGCCGCGGGCCTGCGATACGGCATCCAGTTTCATCCCGAGGTCGTCCACACCGAATTCGGCCGCCAGATCCTGGAGAACTTCGCCTACAAGGTGTGCGGCTGCAAGGGCGACTGGACCCCCGCTTCTTTCATCGAGGAAAAGATCAAACAGGTCCGCGAGGAAGTAGGTGACGAGCACGTCATCCTCGGCCTCTCCGGCGGCGTGGATTCGTCGGTGGCCGCCGTCCTGCTGCACCGCGCCCTCGGAGACCAGCTCACCTGTGTATTCGTCAACAACGGCCTCCTGCGCAAGGGCGAGTGGGAGCAGGTCCAGCAGACCTTTCGCAACGCCTTTCACATTCGTCTGAAGGCGGTAGATGCCAGCGACCAGTTCCTGTCTCGCCTCGAAGGCATCGCCGATCCCGAGCGGAAAAGAAAGATCATCGGCAACACCTTCGTCGAGGTATTCGAGGACGCGACAGGGGAGACCGTGAAGGAACTGGGCCGCAAACCCGCCTTCCTGGCGCAGGGCACCCTCTACCCGGACGTGATAGAGAGTGTCTCGTTCAAGGGCCCCTCCGCCACGATCAAGTCGCACCATAACGTGGGGGGCCTGCCGGAGAAACTCAACTTCAAGATCCTCGAACCCTTCCGCGAGCTGTTCAAGGACGAGGTGCGTGAGATCGGCCGCCTGCTCGGCCTGCCTGAGCCCATCATCGGGCGCCATCCCTTCCCTGGCCCCGGCCTCGCCATCCGGGTGATCGGACCCGTGACTCGAAACGAACTCCGCGTCCTCCGCGAAGCCGACGCCATCTTCATCGAAGAGTTGCAAAAATACGGCCTTTACGACCAGGTCTGGCAGGCCTTTGCGGTGCTCCTCCCCGTGCAGACCGTCGGCGTCATGGGCGACGAGCGGACCTACGAGAACGTGTGCGCCCTCCGGGCTGTGACGAGTGTCGATGGCATGACTGCCGACTGGGCCCAGCTCCCCTATGACTTTCTCGCCCACGTCTCCAGCCGCATCGTTAACGAGGTCCGCGGCATCAACCGCACCGTCTACGACATCAGCTCAAAACCCCCCGCCACCATCGAATGGGAGTAAGCCTTGTAATGCTTACGAGTGAGGTCCAGTCCCCGCCTCTGAACAACTGCACAGGAAAATGAAGCACGCCCGCTGGTCCACTTTCGTCCTGCTCCTGACCGTTGCAGCCTTCATGGCGCGGCCCGCACACGCTCAGGTCGTAACGCCCGAGGTGCCTGCCATCGAGCAGGCGGAGACCTTCTTTCAACAGGGCCTCGAAGCATTCCAGCAGGGTGACTACGACGGTGCCTACCGCCGTTTCCGGCTCGTATACGAGACCTTCCCCCTCAATCGGAAGACCACGGCGGCTACGCTCATGGCGGGCAAGGCGCTCTATCGGAGCGGAGACTACCGGACCTCTGCGCAACTGCTCACGTCATTTGTCAGTGAGTACCCGAAAAGCAGCTACGTCGACGACGCCCGCCGCACGATCAGCCGCGCGGAGTCTGTCCTGGAGAACGGCCCCCCTCGCCAGCCGGTAAGTCTCGGGATCCTCCTGCCCCTCTCTGCTGATAACGTCGCCTTGACCCAGGCGTTGTTCAACGGAATCCACCTCGCGGTAGAAGAGCACAACGCGACGCCTGGCGCAGTACCCGTGCGCATGGTGTTCCGCAGCAGCGCCGGCGGGCCGGATCAGGCGGCCGCAGCTGCGGCCGATCTCATCAACGAGGGCCAGGTAAGCGCCGTCATCGGCCCCATCTTCAGTCCGGAAGCGATGGCGGCGGGCAACGTGGCGGAAGCGTCGGGCGTGGTGCTGGTCGCCCCCCTGGCAACGGACGAGGAGGTTTCCGAGGGCAGGGAGTTCGTCTTCCAGGCCAACCCGACCATTACCGTACGGGGACAGCAAATGGCCGACTTCGCCGTGCGGACGCTCGGGCTACGCGACTTCGGCATCATAGCCGAAGAGGACGAGCAGAGCATCAGCGAACGCATGGCCGAGGGCTTCCAGCAGGAGGCGTTGCAGCTCGGGGCGGCCGTAAAGTTCTTCTCCACCTTCCCGACAGGAGATGGATGGAGCCACCTTCCCGAAGAAATCGGGGACGTCCGGCTCAGCACTGCGAAGGCCGTCTACATGCCCCTGCCGGGCGAAAACAGCGCGCGCAAGGCTACGGCGGCGTTGACCGGGCTCGATCAGATGAATGTCAGCGTGCAGGTGCTCGGAAACTCGGAGTGGAACGGGCTCAATGCGATCTCCGACGCGAGCAAGTACAACACGACGTTCTCGGACGAATTCCTGGTGGATCAGTCCAATCCGGCACTCCAGACGTTCCAGGATCAATACCGGGCTACGTTCGGCAAGGCGCTCGTCGCGCGCGACCGCAGGCTCCCCCTCACCGGCTACGACGTCACCCGCTTCATCCTCCAACAGATGGGAAACGGCTCCGGCGAGCGCCTTCGTCAGGCACTCCATCGCGCACCGCGCTATCAGGGCCTCGGCATTCGCCTCGACTTTTCTGAGGGCAACGTAAACGAAGCGCTGTACTTCCTTCGTTATGAGGGTGGGCAGATCGAACGCCTCAAGTAACGGCCCGGAACAGGGTTGGGACCCTCTCGTATGAAGCGTGCCCCGATCGGGCCATCTCTTTTCTATTCCTAGCCCGTTAATATTCAGCGCCTTGTGAGCTTGTGCCGCCACAGGAACCTGCTCACCGGGCTAAACAACAGGCGATCGTTAACGGACCGGTATCCATGCACATTCGCATCGCAAGCTTCCTCTCTGTGATTACCCTCGTCCTGGCGGTGGCCGGCTGCGCCAGCACCAGCCGGGCGCGCTACGACACCGCGGAGCAAGCGTTCAAGCGCGGACAGACCCTGTACGAAAGGGGCAAATACCAGAGCGCCATCCCGGCCTTCCAGGCCGCGCTGCAGTTCGGGCGTGCTGGCGAGTGGGCGGATGACGCCCAGCTTTACCTGGCGCGCTCGTACGTAGGCAACAAGGAGTACATCCTCGCTGCCAGCGAATTCAGCCGCTTCTCTGAAATCTACCGGAACGACCCCCGCCGCGAGCAGGCGGAGTTCGAGCGTGCGATGGCCTACTACGAGATGTCGCCGCCCTACGAACTCGATCAGACCGACACCGAGAGCGCCATCAAGCAGTTCAACAACTTCATCGAACGCTTCCCGAACAGCAGCCTGGTGCCCCAGGCCACGGCCAAAATAACCGAGCTCCGCGGAAAGGTGGCGCACAAGGCTTACGAGAGCGCCAAGCTCTACGAACGCCGCGATCTATGGGAAGCCGCCGCCCTGGTATACGACAGCGTCTTCGACCAGTACCCGGAAACCGAGTGGGCAGACGATGCGCTGGTCGGCGCCATGAACGCCTATATCAACTTTGCCGAGGCCAGCGTCCGCCAGCGACAGGAGGAGCGCCTCCAGAAAGCCGTGGAAGACTACCGCCGCCTCGTACAAGTATTCCCCAACAGTCCCCTCCTCAGCCAGGCCGAGGAACTCAACCGCCGCGCCACGGAGCAAATCCAGCACCTCGCCGCCATCGCCGAACAGTAGCCAGGAAAGGACGAGTGGGTGAAAGGAGGAAAGGAAGACTGGAACTACAGAAGGAGGGGAGAAGGACGGTTTGTCTTTCTCCCCTCTTTTTTGCTTTCTTCCGGGCATGCCCCCACCGCCCGTCCATCAACTCGTCCTCTCTTCCTTTCCTTCTCTCGTCACCTCATGAAAGTCGGACTCTTCGGAGGATCGTTCGACCCGCCCCACGTCGCGCACCTCATCGTCGCTGAGACCGTGCGCGATCAGTTCGGGCTCGATCGCGTGCTCTGGATTCCGGCCTTCATTCCGCCCCACAAGCAGGAAAACCATCTGGTCGCGCCCGGGCAGCGGCTGGAAATGACGCGCCTCGCCACCCAGGGCAACCCCGCCTTTTCGGTCCTGGACCTTGAAGTCAGCCGCCAGGGCATCTCCTATACCGTCGACACCATCCGAACCCTGCAGGATGAAAACCCAGGCGTCGACTACGCCCTCATCCTCGGAGGCGACAGCCTGCGCGGCTTTCCGTCCTGGCGCCGGCCGGAAGAGATCCTGCGGCGCGTCCGGCTCATTATATATGACAGGGGAGGGGAGGAGCCGCTGCCGCTGCCACGGGGCGGACGGGTGGACGTCGCGCGCGCGCCGTACCTCGAAATCTCCTCGACGGACATCCGCTCCCGCCGAAGCCGGGGACAATCCATCCGTTATCTCGTACCCGACCCCGTCCTTTCCTACATTGAGACGTACGGCCTGTACGGCCCGCCAGACGCCAATACGGAAATCGGTTAATTGCTGGACATGGAATCTCTTCCGCTACGTGACAAGGCCGCCGGGCTCGTCGTCGCCCGCCTCGGCTCCAACATGCCGCCGGGCATCACCGTCGAAGAGGACGCCGCCCGCGTGGAGGCATTGCTGCAACGGTGCCCGCTCGGCGGCCTGGTGGTCTTCAACGGCAACGTCACCGAGTCGCCTGGCATCCTGGCACACCTCCAGCGGGTGTCGAAGTACCCGCTTCTCGTCGGCTCGGATATCGAGCGGGGATTCGGCCAGCAGTTTCGGGGCGGCACCGTCTTCCCACACGCCATGGCCTTCTCCGCGCTCGGCGCCGATGCGGAGCGCCTGCTGGAGGATTCAGCCCGGGTGACCGCCCGCGAGGCCCTCGCCTGCGGCGTCCACATCGCCTTTGCCCCGGTGGCAGATGTCAACCGGAACCTGGCCAACCCCATTATCTCGACACGCGCCTTTGGGACAGAGCCCCGGGAAACGGCCGGACTCGTTCGCGCCTACGTCCGGGGCTGCCGCGACGAGGGCCTGCTGACCGCTGCCAAGCATTTCCCCGGCCACGGCAATACCAGCGAAGACTCTCACGATACAGTCCCGGTCGTCCGCAGCCCGCGCCGCGAACTGGATGAACTCGACCTCGTCCCGTTCAAAGCGGCCATCGGGGAAGACGTCCCGCTCGTCATGACCGCCCACGTGTCGTACCCTGCGCTCGACCCTACCGGTCTGCCTGCTACGCTCTCGCAGCCCATCCTGCACGATCTGCTACGCGACAAGCTGCACTTCCAGGGCGCCGTCATCACAGACAGCATGCTCATGGGCGCCGTGCGGGGAAAAGATGTGAACCCGGGAGAACAGGCCGCCGCCCTCCTCAACGCCGGCGTCGATATCATCCTCGATCCGCCCGAACCCGAACTAATCGTGGATGGCATCGTGGAGGCCGTCCAAAAGGGGCGGCTCACGGAAGCGAGGCTCGACGAGGCCCTCGGCCGGATTACCGCCCTCAAGAAGCGCCTCACCGACCGTTTCGGAGGCGACTTCTTCGTAAACCCCTCACGCTACGTTCCCGGCATGGAAGTCGGCTCCGCCGAGCACCGCTGCCTCGCGGAGGACGTAGCCCGCCGGGCCGTAACCATTCAATCCGCTGCTCCCGGCCTGCTGCCGCTCGACCCCGTCCAGGTCTCGGAAAGCGGCCTGCTCGCCGTGCTGATCCGCCCCTGGCGCTCCCGCCTCGATCCTCCCGAAGCGCCGCTCGGCGAGGGCGTTCGCATGGCCTTCCCCGGCGCGCATTACGTAGAGATCGGCCCGGAAGCGGGCGATGCCGAATTCACCGGCCTGGCCCGGCACGCGGGTGAGGTCGGGCACGTCCTGCTCGCACTCGTCGTCAAGCCCGCCGCGTGGCAGAACTACGGCTTGCTTCCCCCACAGCAGCAGTTCGTTCACGAACTCGTCGCCCGCCGCCCCGTCATGCTCGCTTCCCTCGGCAGCCCCTACGCGCTGCGCGACTTCCCGAACGCCGCCGCCCGCCTCTGCACCTACAGTGACGTCCCCGTCTCCCAACGCGCCCTCGTCTCCGCCCTCGTCGGCAAGCCGCCGCACAGCCTCGGATGAAACAATCTCCACCCAAAGACAACAAAGGACCAGGAACGGCCAACTATCAATTATCCCTTCCCCCTCTCACCCTCTCCTGACCCGAAATGGCCCTGACGTACGCGCATAGCCTTCAACTCGGCACCCCGGTTATCTCGTTCGACCTTCCCGTTGCGAATCCGGACGTGGACGACCGCGCCGGCAATCGCCGCAGCCTGCAAGACTACACCGGCGCCTCTGTGCTCGTCGTAGTCTTCAACTGTAACCATTGCCCCTATGCGAAACACGTCGAGCCGGCGCTGATCGAGGCCGCACGGGAATACCAGGGGCGCGGCGTTCAGTTCGTCCTGATCAACCCCAACGATGCCTCGAAGTACGAGGAGGACTCTTTCGAGGGCATGGTAGAGCGGGCGCGGGCGAAGCAGTACCCCTTCCCATACCTGCACGACGAAACCCAGGAGATTGCACACGCCTACGATGCCGTCTGTACGCCCGACGTGTACGCCTACCGCAACGAGGAGGGCGAATTCCTCCTGGGCTACCACGGCCGGGTCGACGGTACGCGCCCCGGCAATGGCCGGTCCACCGGGGATGAACTCCGCCGGGCACTAGACGATCTGCTCACGGGTGGAGCGGTCAGCTTCCCGCAGCACCCTTCCATGGGGTGCAGCATCAAGTGGAAGCCTGGCGTCAGTGGGAAATCAGGGAGCGAGCAGACCTGATGGGGTGGATCGTACTCCTTCCGCCCATTCTGGCCATCGTGCTCGCGCTATGGACCCGGCAGGTCTACCTCGCGCTCACGCTAGGTCTGTGGCTGGGGACGACCATCCTCGTCGGGGGCAATCCCATCGCCGGCTTGCGCGAGTTGGGCGAGCAGATCGTGCTCGTGTTCCAGGATGCCGGCAATACGCGCGTCGTCATCTTTTGCATCCTGGTAGGCGGGCTCGTGGCCCTGGTGCAGGGCTCCGGCGGCGTGGCAGGCTTCATCGGCTGGGCCCAGCGGCGGGGCTGGGGCGCCTCGAAGCGCGGTGCGGAGATGCTGGCGTGGGCGGTCGGCATGCTCATTTTCGTGGAGTCCAGTATCACCTGCCTCGTCGTCGGCGCCGTCAGCCGTCCCTTCTTCGACCGGCTCCACCTGCCCCGTGAAAAGCTGGCCTACTACTGCGACGCCACTAGCGCCCCCGTATGCATGATGATCCCGCTCAACGCATGGGGCGCCTACGTGCTCGGACTCCTGGCCGCGCAGGGCGTGACCACCGGCGCTGTCTCGCTACTGGCGCAGGGGTTGCTTTTCAATTTCTACTGCATCCTCATCATCCTCTTCACGCTCCTTCTGGCCGCTACCGGCTGGGGCTTCGGTTCGATGCGCCGGTCCGAAGTGCGCGCGGCCGCCACAGGCGACGTGATCCGTCCCGGCTCGCGCCCGCTCATCGCAGAGGAAATCGCCGAGCTGCCGCCGGTGCCCGGCGCCGGCGAACACGCCCGCAACCTGCTCGTTCCGCTCCTGGTCATGGTCGGCATGATCTTCCTGGGCCTCCTGATCACCGGCAAGGGCAATCTCACGCAGGGGAGCGGCTCCACGGCGGTCTACTGGGCCGTCAGCACCGCCATCGTCCTCGCGATGGTGCTCTATGCGATCCCGCGCCGCAGCCATTCAGGCCAGCCGACCATGACACTGGCGGAATCGACCGACCTCGTCCTGCGCGGCTGCGCCGGGCTCGTGAGCGTCACCGTCCTCATCGTGCTCGCGTTTGCGCTCGGCCAGGTGTCGCGCGCCCTGGAGATGGGCCCCTATCTCGTCGGGCTCGTGGGGCAGGGGGGACCCACCTGGTGGCTGCCGGGCCTGTTCTTCGTCGTTGCCTGCTTCATCTCGTTCACGCTGGGCTCCTCCTGGGCGACGTGGGCGATCCTCATTCCCATCGCCCTCCCCCTCGCAGAGGGACTCGGCCTCCCGGCCGGACTCATGCTCGGCGCTACCCTGAGCGGCGGCGTCTTCGGCGACCACGCCTCGCCGCTGTCGGATACCACCATCATCTCCTCCATGTCCGCCGCCTGCGACCACGTCGACCACGTCAACACCCAGCTCCCCTACGCTCTCCTCGTCGCCGCCGTCTCCCTGCTCGGCTTTCTCCTCGCCGGCGCTCTCGCCTGACACCCCGCGGTTACGAGTTACGTATTGAACGATTTCTCCAACCTGCAAACCTTCAACACATCAACACGCCGGCGGAACCGCCTGCCTCCTGTCGGGTCAACAAGCCCTGCACGTCTACACCCAAACACGCAAGCCCTCGACATGGCAACACCCTTCCAGCCAGATAAGCCCTACCCATCCGACAAAAAAAGCGAGGGCCGGTCCGCCTACGTGGTCGTCGCCATCGTGGCAGGCATGCTCGTGATGATGATCTTCGACCTGCTCGCGCCGCGCCTGTTCGAAGACGAGGGGATCGGCTGGCTGATCAGCTTTCTCATTGGCGCGGCGGTCTTCGCCGTCATCATGATCTGGGGCTGGGTCAGGGGCCGCAATAACCAGGGCACCGCCGAGTGAGTGACGGGACCAAAGGCCGCGCCTCAGAGTTTTCCTCTCGTACCGGAAGCGGTTCCAGCTAATCCTGCGAGGTGGATATGCCCGACACGAACCTGACTGACAGCAACGTCGCCGAAGACGAACGCTCGGCGTACGAAAAGGCGGGGGCGGAAGACCTGGACCCCCGATGCATACCCCAGAGCCTGGAGGCACCCCCGCCCGTCGGCAACGACATACCGTACCCGGATTATCCCGCCGACGACCACGAAATCTGGAGCGTCCTGTTCAAACGCCAGATGGACGTGCTGCCGGGAAGGGCAGGGGATGCCTTCATGAACGGCCTCGACGTCCTCGGCCTCACCCCCGGCCGCATCCCGGCTCTCAAGGATCTCAGTGCGCGCCTGCACGCAGCGACGGGCTGGGAGATCGCACGGATACCCGGCCTGCTGCACGAGAAGGACTTCTTCGGCCTCCTCGCGCGCCGCATCTTCCCATCCACAGATTACATCCGCGGGCGCGACGAAATCGACTATACCCCCGCCCCCGACCTCTTCCACGACATCTTCGGCCACATGCCGATGCTCGCGCAGCCGGACTTCGCGGACTTCTACCAGATGTTCGGCAAGGTTGCCCTTAATGCCTGGGGGGCCGATCGGCCCCGCCTGGAGCGCTTCCACTGGTTCACCGTCGAGTTCGGCCTGATCCGCCAGCAGGAAGGCACCCGCATCTTCGGCGCAGGCATCCTCTCGTCCCGGAATGAGGTCACACACGCCCTCTCGGACCAGGTCACGGTACTGCCGTTCGACCCCGACCGCATCGTCGATCAGGACTACGACGTCTGGCACTTACAGGACGTGCTGTTCGTGCTGGACTCGTTCGAGCAGCTCGTGACCGGATTCAGGGACTGGACCCGGAAGCATGGAATCGATGGAGCAGAAAGCTGACGTGATGCAGGGAGGAGCGGCTCACGCACGGCTTTCTGTCCGCGTCTCCGGGCGCGTACAGGGCGTCGGCTTCCGGCAGCACACACAGGCCCATGCACGGGCGCTGGGCCTGACCGGCTGGGTGCGAAACGACCACGACGGCAGCGTCTCTGTAGTTGCAGAGGGCCCTCGCCCGAACCTGGAACGCCTGCTCCACGACCTCCGCGCCGGCCCCCGCACCGCCCGCGTAGACGACGTCTCCGTCCAGTGGAGCCGCCCTACCTACGAATTTGACTCCTTCACGGTCACCTATTAACTTCCTGTCCCTGGATGCGAAGCCGGAACCTGGAATCTGACAGCTGAAACAGAAAGGTCCGTCTCT
>DASSAV010000268.1:0-3319 GCA_035699265.1 Rhodothermales bacterium | reverse complement strand
GCGCTGGACACCATCGTATTCGACAAGACGGGCACGCTGACGGAGGGCCGGTTCGGCGTGACGGACGTGCTCACGTTCGGAGAGCTTTCACAGGATGAGGTCTTGGCGGCAGCAGCGGCTGTCGAGCAGCATAGCGAGCATCCTATTGCGGCAGGCGTGGTGCGATCCGCTCAGGAAAAGGGGCTTACGCTGCCGCAGGCCGACGACTACGAAGCATTGACCGGGAAGGGGGTGCGCGCCGTCGTGGACGGATCGGTGTACCGCATCCTGAGCCCCGGCGCGCTGCGAGCGGAAGGGCAGGCCTCCCCCGACGACGCCGAAGTGGACCGGCTGAGCCGGCAGGGCAAGACGGTGGTGTACGTCGTCTGCGGCGAAGGCGTCGATTCCGCCGTCGTCGGCGCGTTAGCCCTCGCCGACGTCATACGGGAATCCTCGAAAGAGGCCGTGGCGAAACTGCACGAGATGGGCATCGACGTCGTGATGCTCACCGGCGACAAGCGCGAGGTGGCCGAGTGGGTCGCACAGGAGATCGGAGTCGACCGCGTGATCGCCGAGGTACTGCCGGACCAGAAGAGCGAACAGATCCGCAAGCTGAAGGCAGAGGGCCGAACGGTCGCCATGACGGGCGACGGCGTGAACGACGCCCCGGCGCTGGCGACGGCAGACGTGGGCATCGCCATCGGGGCAGGCACCGACGTTGCCGCCGAAACGGCGGATATCATCCTGGTCAAC
This sequence comes from Rhodothermales bacterium, assembly GCA_035699265.1. GTDB lineage: Bacteria > Bacteroidota > Rhodothermia > Rhodothermales > DASSAV01 > DASSAV01. The sequence goes on along the minus strand of DASSAV010000268.1, from coordinate 2,587 downwards.
AGCGACCCCCGAGACGCCGCGCAGGTGATCGGGCTGGCGAAGGCGACGTACCGGAAGATGGTGCAGAACCTCTGGTACGCGGCGGGCTACAACGTGGTCGCCATCCCGCTCGCGGCGGGGGTGCTGGCGTGGGCGGGCATCGTGCTCAGCCCTGCCGTCGGCGCCGTGCTGATGAGCCTGAGCACAGTGGTCGTCGCCATCAATGCCCGCCTGCTGAAAGCCGGGTGAGGGCCGTGCACGACATTTCCGGCCGGCCCCCTAATGAAAGAGAAACACGTAGTAGTACCCATGCTGATTAGGATTGCCTGTATAAGCCTCATACTCGCGGCCTTCACCCTGCCAGCGCAGGCGCAACATACACACCAACACCAGACGGAGCGTGACAGCACACGGGCGATGTCGCACCCCATGCACATGGACACCAGTGCTACCATGCCGCACGAGATGGGCGGCACGGCTGAACGTGGTGACGTGGGCGCGATCACAGGGAGCATGCCCGGCATGCTCCTGCCGGGCGTGCCCATGACACGGGAGGCGTCCGGGACGAGCTGGCAGCCCGATGCCACGCTCCTGGAAGCCGTCCATACACAGGCAGCCGGCTGGAATCTGATGCTCCACGGCAATGTCTACCTGCGCGCCACCTCCCAGGACGTCTTCGGCGCTGGCGACCGGGGTGGACGCCAGTTCGACGCGCCCAACTGGTTCATGGGCATGGCGAGCCGGTCCGTCGGCGGCGGCCTGTTCGGTGCCCGCGCAATGCTCTCGCTGGACCCGATCACCGTCGGCGGGAACGGCTATCCACTCCTATTCCAGACGGGCGAGACGTTCGAGGGCGAGCCGCTGATCGACCGGCAGCACCCGCACGACCTCTTCTCCGAACTGGCTGTCTCGTACGGGCAGGAGATCGGCGAAAAAGCCGGTGTGTTCGCCTACTTCGGCCTGCCCGGCGAACCCGCGCTGGGGCCGACCGCCTTCATGCACCGGGCCTCGGCGGCGCACTTGTCCGACTCCCCCCTCGGCCACCACTGGCAGGACGCCACCCACATCGACTTCGGCGTGGCGACCCTCGGCGCCCGCTACGGCGACGTGAAGCTGGACGGCTCCATCTTTACGGGCCGCGAGCCGGATGAGAACCGCTACGGCTTCGACACGCCCCGGTTCGACTCCTACAGCCTGCGCCTGACCGCCAACCCAACGGACCGGCTCTCTCTGCAGGTATCCAGGGGCTTCCTGAAGAGTCCCGAGGCGCTGGAGCCGGAGGCCGACCAGTGGCGCACGACGGTCTCGATCACGTACAACGCCCCCTTCCGCACACGGGGCGCGTGGTCGAACACGCTCGTCTGGGGCCTGAACCAACCGGCAAAACATAGCTCCGGGCACACGAGCGACCTGCTTTCCCTGCTCGCCGAGTCGGATCTGGACTTCGGGAGGAGCGCCGTCTATACCCGCCTGGAGTGGGTTCAGAAGGACGCGCACGAGCTGGGGATCGAAACGCATCCCCCTTATACGTCGCTTTTGCACGCGCCAGGTAGCGGAGCGGTCCTCCGGACGACACCGGTTCAACCGCCCCAGGACCCACCAGGTGAGGCGCCAATCTACGCCAACCTGTTCAACATCGGCGCGTGGACGCTGGGCTTCGCGCGGGACGTGGATACCTTCGGCAACTTCAAGGTCATGGTGGGCCTCCAGGCGAGCGTGTACCGCGTGCCGCCTGACCTAAGGGGAACCTACGGCGATTTCCCCGTGTCGGGCCAGGTTTACCTCCGCTTCAGCCCCACCCGGATGCTGATGGGGCGCGGCGGGATGCAAGACCATTCCGGGCACGCAATGCCGGGGATGTAATACCAAATCCTGTTATTCACTCGAAGAATGGCGAAAGCGAATCAAATGCCCCTCCCCATCTACCTCCCATCGAATTATGGGCAGTGTGCCGGAGCAAAGAATGTGCTCAATGCAGACAGCTCTCTCCTGAATCCGCCTCCCTCTTGAATCCGTCGAATCACGGCCCGAGCGCCGGGTGGAATCCCCGCGCGGTTGAGCGAGTGGCGCAACACCTTCACATCACCGAACCATCTCCATCCCCCACGCGCCGCTCGGTCGATGTGCGCGCCGGGAAGGGGATTCGCGGGTTTTGATTCGATGCGCCCTTCTTTGGTCCTTTCTTGGGCGCGCAAGAAAGGACATCCCCCGGGAAAGGATGTTCCGAACACAACCTCACCCCCAAACGAAACGGCCCATTCGGATTGGGTATCACTCGTGTCAGCATCCCAGGCCATTAGCAGCGAAGCTATCTCCTCGCCCCCGGCAATAGCCAGGAGATTGCTTCGTCGCAGGCTCCTCGCAATGACAGCCATTCCTGAAGGGTACAACCGGATTGGGTAAAAGCCCGACGGCAATCTACCGCAGGAACGCCTCCGTCAGCCCCCCATCCACGGATACGATCTGGCCGGTCGTCTTGCCGAAGCGGCGGTCGCTGAGGAGGAGGAAGATGGCCTCGGCCTGGTCGGACGGGGTGATGGGCTTGCGCGTCAGCGTGCGCTCGGCGTAGAAGGCCGCCAGGCGCTGCCGGAGGGTGTCCGTGTCCTCG
>DASSAV010000267.1:0-3400 GCA_035699265.1 Rhodothermales bacterium | reverse complement strand
CACGTTGTCGCCCAGCTCCGGCTTGGCCAGGCGTACCCCCTGCAGCGCGATGCTCGCCACGGTGGTGTAGCTGGCGTCCTCGAACGAGACGCCTTCAGGAATAACTGCCGTCAGGTTCTTCGGGACGAAGTTGATCTCTGCGTGGTTGGCATAGCCTGCCCCGGCGATGGCGACGCGGTCGCCCATACGCAGACCGTTGACGTCCTCCCCCACGGCCTCCACGATGCCGGCTGCGCTGTACCCCAGCGACATCGGCTTCTCCATCTTGGAGGTGACGTTGCGGTACGTATTCAGCAGGCCTTCTTTCTGGACCTTGTTCAGCACCTGCCGCACGAGGTCCGGCCGAGCCTGGGCCTTCCCGACGAGACTCTTCTGCGCCAGGTCGATCAGCATTTTTTCCGTACCGGCGCTGATGAGCGAGGCTGCCGTGCGCACCCGGACCCCGCCCGGCTGCAACGCCGGCGGCGGCACCGTTTCAAGTGTAAGATCGCCGGATTTAATGTTTTGGAGAACCTGTTTCACGAATTATAAGAGTCCGTTAGAAGCCAGTAATTGAAAAGGCGGTCGACGACAAAGGCGCACCTGTCTCATACTCCGTAGGAGCGAAGCGGTGCTTCGCCCGCCGCTCCGTAGGGGCATAGCATGCTATTCCCCGCATCCAATGTCAACCCGAAACACGGGCACTGATATATGTCGTAATTACAATCCGACATCAATTCACTCAGTCGCAGCCGCATGCTGCAATTCGTGCAGCTTGGCTTTAGAATGGAAGCGTTGGACGCCCTTGAGGCCACAGTAGATGAGTCCCGGCTTTCCGTCCAGGAAACCCAGCCGGATTACGTAGTGGTACAGAAAAGTGATGAGCGGAAACCCCGGCACACGGAAAAGCTTTGCCTTGAGCCAGCGCCGCTGCTGGGCCTGGGACCCGAACAGGGAGGGCGGGAGTTCCCCCTGCTGGCCTTCCAGGTAGACACGCGCCTCCCACTCCGAATATTCGTTGTGCTTCTGGATGTACCGGTAGAGCGAATTCCAGTTTTCGTGCCGGACAGGATTCCGCAGGCGGCCCACGCGCCCATCCACTACCACGTGCTCGTGGATTTCGATGTCGCTCATCCGCTCATCTTGCGCACCCAGGCGTAACTCGTATCGGCCCTTCCCCCGGCGAAATAAAAACAACTTCCACAGGTCGAAGCCGCCGTGCCGGAGTTGCCGCCCCAGAAAGAACAACTGGAAGCACAGCCAGTAGCCGTCGTGTTCCGGCGACCGGATGGCCTCGGCAATTTCGGCCTTGATCGGATCGAGCAGGATTTCGTCGGCGTCCAGCAACAGGATCCAGTCGTTGCGCCACGGATACGTGTCCAGTGCCCATTGCCGCTTCTTGGGCCAGCCTCCCGAATATGAGAACTGGAGTACCCTCGCACCACAGGAAGCGGCGACGTCCTGCGTCCCGTCGGTACTGCCGGAATCTACGACCACGATCTCATCCGCCCAGTCCCGCAGCGGCGCCAGGCAGCGCGGCAGGTTCTGGGCCTCGTTCCGGGTCGGAATCAGGATTGAAACGGGAACACGTCCACTTTCCATCTCGCTCACGGGCACTGTGTCTGAGGAATTCAGGCTTTCGACTGGACTGCTATGGTATCGGATGCTGTACGGCTAGGCTGAACCTCACGTGCCCGGGCAGGCAGAGCAGCAGTCCGGCGGAAGATAGCCACGAGTTCTTCCGTATACCGCCGCCAGGAGAACGCGCACGCCCGCTCCCGCGCTCGCGCAGCAAGCAAACGGGCCTCTTCATCGTCGGACAGCACCTTCTGAATGGCTCGGGCACACTCCTGCGGGTCGAATGACGAAAAGAAGCAGCCGGCCTGGCCGCACACCTCTCGATTGACGGGCGTGTCCGCTGCGACAATGGGTAGATCACTGGCCATCGCCTCGACCAGCGAGTGCCCGAACGACTCACTGAATGACGGGAACACGTACAGGTCCGCCGCCTCGTACACGCCGCCCAGTTCCTCGTATGGCACGTGCCCGAGAAGCATGATGTCGTCTCTCACCCCGAGTTCGGATGCACGGTCCAGGAGCGCATCGTATTCCCGCTTGTCGGTCGTCTTCTCCCGTGCTATCGTGAGAAGCAGCTTCACCTTCGTGCCCGCGCGCGCAAGTTGAGCAAGGGCCTCTACGAGCGTTTCGTAGTTCTTTTGAACGGCGAACGTAGACACGTTCAGCAGTATACGGTACCCGTCCTTCCGCCACGCATCCACTCTACGGGTTAGTTCGCCGGAATGCTTCCTCTGAAAGAACGCCTCGTGGTCGAAGCCGTACAGGAGTGCGGCAGACCGCCGGTCGTCTATCCGGACGTACGCGCCCACCTTCTGCCGAATCGCCTCAGTTGGAAAAAGGACGAAGTCGGATCGGCGAATCGAGGCCAGGCTGTGCAGCCGCCGAATGGTGTTCCGGCGCAGATTTCTCCCCAGTTCCCGATAGCGCGCATGAAAGACCTCGTCGAAATATGCCATGTTGCGGACCAGAAGCACCTCCGGGCAAGGGCTGACGAAGGTGCCGAAACCCGTCGAAGAGAACAGCACGTCAGCACCCCAGGAGCGCACGAGTCTCGGAATGGTGATCTGGTCGAAGCGCATCCGCGACACGCCGCCACTGTCGGCGTACGGATAGGCCTCTAACTTGATATTCGGACCGTCAACGGCACCCGCTAAACGCGCCCGCGTCGCAGACGGGAGATACACGACGAACCGGTCGTCCGGAGCGACGTCCGGTATCCACCGCAGCACGTTCTTCAGGTAGGTGACCGACCCGCCCATGTTGGCCGACGCCGCATTAATCAGCACGGTCATTGGTAACGCCACCCTCGCTCGCCCGAAACGTCCTCATACTCGACCGCTTCAGGTAGCGAGCACGTATATCCGTAGGCCAGCAACAGCCAGAAAAACAGACCCATGAAACCAACGGAGAAGAACACCATTTCTCCCAGGTTGATCAAGACGCAACAGGACATCATCCAGAAGTGCGTGATCGTCCCCCATCGAACTACGGGTAGGAATATGGCGAGGAGAAGGATCACCACGAGTATGGCACCCGTCACACCGGTCTCTTCCAGTACTGCGGACGGCATAAACCCCTTTTCGACGGATGCACTGACCGGCAATCCGAGAAAGCCGGTCTCCGGACGAAAATATTTCGCCTCCGAAGGCACACCGAAACCGATTCCGGTTATCGGGGCCGCCCGAAAATTGTCCAGGGAACGTTCAATGAGACCGCTACGGGATGCCGACAGTGATTCCTCCACGGAATCTGTTGCGTCATCCTTTAGGAGGAACGCCATCACCGTGCGTTCGATTGTCGACGCAAACAGGACACTCACGGCCAGGAGTGTAAGCAGTGCTAC
>DASSAV010000266.1:0-12362 GCA_035699265.1 Rhodothermales bacterium | reverse complement strand
AGCATACCGGGCGAAGGATCTACCTTCTATGTCACGCTGCCAGCGGAGCAGTCGCCGGACGAAGCTGCACAGGAAGGACGAGCGGAAGAGAGAATGAGGGGAAGATAGGCGAGAGGAGGAGACGTCTGGGTGGAGGACGTTCGGGTTCACTTCAGGCCGGGTAAATCTCGTTGAGGGGGATCTCGACGCTCAGGTGGTCGCTGCCGATAAGGGTATCGCGGCCACCTTCAATGCGGAGCACCCACTGGTTACCCTGTCGGATGTACCGGGTGATCGTAGGTGAATCCTGCTCTACGATCCAGTAGTCCTGAAGCGAGTCGATCTGGACGTATGCGGACAACTTCTCATCCTTATCCCGGGCTCGAGAAGACGGCGAGAGGACTTCGACGAGGATGGTCGGGTTCGTCAGAATGCGTTCCCCTTCGTCCAGGAACGTGCGCTTCCCACACGCGATCGTCAGATCAGGATACACGTACCTCCCGCCAGCCAGGCCAACAGCCATATCAGAAGTATACAGGTGACACCTGTTTCCCAGACGACTCCGCAGGGAGAAGTATAGATTACCTGTGATGTCGTTGTGCCTTGCCGTAGCGCCGGCCATAGCGAGAGCGGCCTGCCAGCCCCATTCAAGGTCGAACGGTTGGCCCCTGAGATAGAGATACCCGTCCCAGTATTCCAGGCGCACGCCCTGCGGGGCGGCTTCATCAAGCGCGAGGTACTCCTCGACGGTGTAGGAGCGTGGTTTAGGTTGCATGGAACCCAGGTAGCTATTTTATGCCAATGTACGTCAGGTTGGGGTTGAAGTTCAGGCGCCATAGTCGGAGCTTTGGGCAGCAACATTCTTCCTCATCCGAGACAGCCGGTGCTTTCTGGTCCGATTCTGCTGGTTCTACTGCTGATCGCCATCGTATTCATCGTGGTGGCGACGGCGCGGTTCAAGGTGAACGCCTTCCTGGTGCTGCTGGCTGCCGCGTACGCGCTGGGGCTGGCGGCGGGGCTGCCGGGCGAGGAAATGATCCAGGCGCTCACCGGCGGCTTCGCGGCGACAGTGGGGCAGATCGGGATCGTAATCGCGGCGGGGACGGTGATCGGGATCGTGCTGGAACGGTGCGGCGGGGCCGCGGTGATGGCGGGGGCTATCACCAGATTCGTCGGTGAGAAACGGTCCAGTTTCGCCATGAGCATCACCGGGGCGGTCGTTTCGATCCCGGTGTTCTGCGACTCGGGATTCGTCATCCTCTCCCCCCTGGCGAAGTCGCTGGCGCAGAAATCACGGCACACTCCGGCTGTCTTCGCGACGGCCCTCAGCATGGGGCTGTACACGACGCACGTCTTCGTGCCGCCGACGCCAGGCCCCATCGCCGCCGCCGGTGTGCTGGGGGCGGGGATCGGCACGGTGGTCGTGTTGGGGCTGATCGTTTCGGTGCCGGTGGTGCTGGCCACGTATGCCTTCGCCGTGTTCATGGGGTCGCGGGTGCACATCGAGCCGCCTGAAACGGTCGTTACAGAAGAAGCCGCCGCGGAAAGCGCAACACCTGCGGCGCTGCGGCATCCTTTCTGGGCATTCGTCCCGATCCTGGCGCCGGTACTGCTCATCGCGCTCCGTTCGGTGGCGGAGCTGCCGAGCAGGCCCTTCGGTTCGGGCGCGCTTGCGGCGGTGCTCTCTTTCCTGGGAAACCCGAACACGGCCCTGCTGCTCGGCGTCGGACTGGCCTTCGTCGCGGCGCGGCGAAGCGGTCCGCGCGTGTACGGCCCCTGGGTATCGGATGCGCTGGCGAGCGCGGGCGGCATCATCCTGATTACGGGCGCGGGCGGAGCGCTCGGAGGCGTCCTGCGGGCCACCCCCATCGCCGACTATCTCAGCCACGCACTTTCAGCGATGGACTTCGGCGCGTTCGGGCTGCTGCTGCCGTTCATCATCGCCGCCGCGCTCAAGACGGCGCTGGGCTCGTCGACGGTCGCCCTCATCACGACGGCCCCGCTCGTCGCGCCCACGCTGGACGCGCTCGGGCTGGGATCGCCGGTCGGACTGGCGCTGACGGTGCTCGCGATCGCCGCCGGTTCGATGGTGGTGTCGCACGCGAACGATAGCTACTTCTGGGTCGTTAGCCAGTTCAGCGGGATGACCGTGTCGCAGGCCTACCGGTTACAGACGCTGGGCTCGGCGGTGGCCGGGGTGACGGGAATCGTGTTCGTGCTGGTTCTGCGGGCGGTTCTTTTGTGAACGAGGGGAGGGGATGACGGGTGTAAGAATTCTGATCGGTGGGAGCGAATGTTTGACAGGGCTGGAAAAATCGCAGGTGCAGTGGGGCAGCGGCTGCTTGGTTTGGAGCCGTTCCCGCAGCCGGAAGTGGTCCGGATGCGGTATCCGGTCGTGCTGATGCACGGGTTCGGACTGCTGGCCGCGCTCCGCCGCTACGGGCACCTGCACGAGGAGGCGATGAACCTGCGCCTGCACGGCGTGCTGGCGTACGCGCCGAACGTGGCGCCCTACAGCACGGTACCGGAGCGGTCCAGGATGTGGAAAGAGCGGATCGAGCGTGTACTGGAGGAGACCGGCGCCGAGAAAGTCAACCTGATAGCGCACTCCATGGGAGGGCTGGACGCCCGTTACCTCATCAGCCGGATGGGCCTGCACGAGCGGGTCACGGCGCTCGTCACGGTCTCGTCGCCGCATCGGGGCTCGCACATCGCCACGTTCGTGCAGGAACGGCCCGAGCTGGTGCGCACGTGGCTGGGCGAGTTCTGCAACTGGATGGGCGCCGTGTCGCTCGACGGCTGCACGTCCGACTTCCTGGCCGCCGTGGAAGAGCTCACGCCTGCCTACGTGTGCGATACGTTCAATCCGGCGGTGCCCGACTCCCCGGACGTGCGGTACTTCTCGTACGCAGGCGTGGCCGGGCGGGGGGCAGAGGCGAGCATGAACCCGGCGCTGCGCTTCCTGAATGCGATCTTGTATAAGTCGGAGGGGGTGAACGACGGGTTCGTGTCTGAGACCAGCGCGAGGTGGGGCCAGTACCTGGGTACGATCCCGGCGGACCACGCCCGGCAGGTAGGATTGCAGTTCTTTCCGGCCGGGGAGTTCGATGCGGACGACTTCTACGTGTCGGTCGCGCGCATGCTGGCCGCTGAAGGCTTTTGAGCGATCCAGGATCTTCTTTCGCCTGAGCGACTCCCGACCGGGAGGCGGATCTGATGTTATCCACACATATTGCGCGTACCCGCCGCCGACCCTATCCTCACATATTATGAACATGTATCCCGATCAATAGAGACTGCGTATGTGGCCCGGATATCCTCGCGGTAGTGGGGCGGCGAAGCCTGCGGATCTGCCGCAGCGCCCGCAGGTCGGCTTTACGAACTCCGTCATCGACGCGCACGAGCTGCGGTTGAGCCTGGACGCACATTTCATCCAGCACCCGGCGGCCACATTCTTCTTCGTGGCCGAGGGAGACGCCATGCGGGATGCGGGCCTCCAATCGGGGGACATCCTGCTGGTAGACCGCGCGCGCACGCCGACAGTCGGGAAGGTGGTCGTCGCCTGTGTGGAGGGGGAACTGGTGGTGCGGCGGCTGGCGCGGATATCGGGCCGGTATTACCTCACGGCCGACAACCCGGCCTACCCGCCCCTGCCCCTTGCGGAAGACCTCGACCACGTCGTCTGGGGCGTCGTGGCCTCCTGGCACCACGATGAAACAGGGGAGCCCCGTTGATTCCATGTATGAGTTTCCGGCGCGGGTGTTCGCCATCGTGGACTGTGCCTCTTTCTACGCCTCGTGCGAGCGCGTCTTCAAGCCCACCCTGGGCGAAATCCCCGTCGTCGTGCTCTCGAACAACGACGGATGCGTGATCGCGCGGTCGGAAGAGGCGAAGGATCTGGCCGACATGGGGGTTCCCTACTTCCAGGTTCGAGAGCGGCTGGAGCAGGCCGGCGCCCGCGTTTTCTCGTCCAACTACGACCTCTACGGCGACTTCTCGCGCCGGGTGATGGAGGTGCTGGGCACGTTCTCCGACGAGGTGCAGATATACAGCATCGACGAGGCCTTCCTCAGACTGCCGCTGCTGAAGGAGCAGGATCTGCTGAGTGTCGCGCACGAGATACGGCGGCGCGTGCTGCGGTGGACGGGCGTGCCCGTGCGGGTCGGGATCGGCGAGACGAAGACGCTCGCGAAAGCGGCGCAGGCGCTCGCCAAATCACGCCGCGAAGCCGCCTTCAGCCTGGCTTGCAGAGCGGACGTAAACGATCTGCTCGCCACGCTGGCCGTCGATAAGCTCTGGGGGATCGGCAGGCGGTATGCCCGGTTTCTCACGGCGCGCGGCATCGACACCGCCCTGGCCCTGCGCAACCAGCCGGACGCCTGGATCAGGCGCCACATGAGCGTGACGGCGCTCCGGACCGTCTGGGAGCTGCGCGGCATCGACTGCCTCTCCGAGCCGCCGAGGTCGCCCCGGCAGAGCGTGCTGCGCAGCCGCAGTTTCGGGCGGAAAGTGACCGAGCTTCCCGAGCTGGCGGAGGCCGTCGCCACGTACGCCAGCCGCGCAGCCGAGGAGCTGCGCCGGCACCGCATGGCCGCGCAGATGGTGCAGGTCTTTGCCACGACCCGCGATCACAGGGCCGGGACGTTCTTTACCAATACGGGGGCGACTGCCCTGCCCGTGGCGACGGACTTCACCCCCACCCTGATCGCGGCGGCCCAGGAATGCCTGAAACGGATCTACCGGCCGGGCCTCCGGTATGCGAAGGCGGGTGTCGTCCTCCTCAACCTCATGCCTGCCGATGCGGTGCAGGGACATCTATTCTGTCCGGAGCCGCCCCGCCACGCGGCTCTGATGCAGGCGGTAGACGGGATCAACCGGCGGATGGGCACCGACACGGTTTACTTCGCGCCCGCCGCCCGGGACCGCAGGCGCGCGTGGGCGGCCCGCTCCGACATGAAATCGCCCTCGTATACCACCCGCTGGAGCGACCTGCCGACCGCGTCCGCAAAGTAGCAGCCGGGTTTCAGTTAACAGTCGGCAGTGAGCAGTGAGTAGGCAAGAGGCTGTTTGATAGTCGTAAAAAGCTCCCTCGCCCTTTGGGAGAGGGCCGGGGTGAGGGTTCTTGCCTTCCTGTTTACCCCTACACCCCCAAACGCCCACACCCGTCCTACCCTCCTATGCTCGTAGACTCCCCGTCTCCTTCTCAGTGGCGGTCTAACTTGCACAACCATATCGACGATCTGGCATCAGAAAACCCCCACGTAGAGCGCCTTGTTCGTGGTCTGAGAGGGCACGCCCGATACACCGCTCTTAGCAGCCGACACGAGGGCGTCCCGTACCTGCGCGGGTGTGGCGTCGGGATGTTCCGACAGATACAGGGCCGCCGCACCGACGACGTGCGCCGCCGCCATGGAAGTGCCACTCGTCAGGCACAGCTTCTTGACCTTCCTCCCGTGGTCGGGCTCGACAGCGAGGATGTCGGCCCCCGGCGCGAGCAGATCCACGGCGGGACCGAAGTTGGAAAACGGCGCGAACTGATTCGGCAGGGCTTGAGCCCCTACCGTGATCGCCTCTGCCGTGTGGGCCGGGGTGACGTTCGAGGCATCGACGTAGTCGTTTCCGGCAGCGACGACGTAGACCACCCCGGCTTCGGTCGAGGCCTGAATCGCTTCGTCCAGGCTGTTGTAATCGCTCGTATTGACGTTGGCCCCGAGTGCGATGCTGACCACCATGGGGCGGCTCGGGTTCTCGCGCTTGATCCGAGTGACCTCGTCGATGGCGTACACGACCGTGGCCATGTCCGCCGTGTTATTGGGCCCGACCACCTTGAAGCTGTGCACACGCGCTCCCGGTGCGATGCCGACCGTGCCCATCTCGTTGTCGATCCCCCCGGCGATGGCGGCGACGTGCGTACCGTGCCCATCTTTATCCTGCGCTTCGCTGTCGGTGAAGTCGCGCTGCTCCACGACGTTCACGTCACTGCTCGAGACACCCGTATCCAGGATATATACGTCGACGCCGTCGATAGCGCCCTGTCCATCGCCTGCGCGCGCGCTGCTGAGCAGGGCGCCGGTCTGGAGAACCCCCCACGAGATCGTCTGCTTGCCCCGCGCATTCGCATGGGAATAGGAACGTGCTTTCGGCAAGGCGAGGGCGGGCTCGACCCAGCGAATGTCAGTGTCGGTCCGCAGGTGACGGAGGAAGTTGGAGAGCTTCTTGTTCGGCACGGAGACGGCGAGCCCGTTGAAGACGTACTTGAAGTCGTACCGGTGCAGCACGTCGTCGAGAAGCTGATAGCGGTGGAGAACCTCGTCGGCGCTCGCGAGGCCCTGTAGACCCAGGACGAGCTCGACCGTGCCTCCGTCTTTGCCGCTGTTCCGTACGGCCTGATCCAGCAGCTCCATGTGGCGGAATGTGGGGCCGGATGCGGCATCAACCGGCACCTCAGGGTCTGGTGTATACGTGCCTGATGTGTCGGTGCCGGGCGCTTCGGTACCGGGCGCTTCGGTACCGGGCGCTGTGGAGCCGTGCGCCTCGACGTCGGTTTCCGGGATCGGCGCCACAATGGCATCCTTGCAGCCGGTCAGGCCGATGAGGCACAGGAACGTGCCTACTAGAAGCATGGCGACGTGCCCGAGAACCGGGCGCTGACGTTCGAGCGTCATGAAATCCTCCTTGCGGTACGGTTTTGCTTCCGCGGGCCCGGGGTGGGAGGCAGGTCGCGCTCGGAATGCATGAGCAGTAAATAAGTCGGGGCGTCTCCATGCTCGCGGACGGGGTAGCGCGACCGCTTGAGCGGCCTTTCGGTGCGGGCAAGAGCTCCCGACTCCCGTATCGACAGGAGACGTACGCACCTTTAGCGTTTTAAGGTGAAGAGAATGTGAAGATGATCCGCAGTGAGAGGCATCTGCCGCATAGAGATCAGGACAGACCGGCGCAAAACCGGGCGCGGGCCGTCCGGTGACCGCCCTCATCCGGCCCTGTTCGACAGCTTCACCAGATTTCCACGTCCTATTCGAGAGAAGCGATAGGACTTACCCCCTCTATTGCACCTGGAAAGGCGAAAATCGTCCGCAGCAGGCCGTTTCAGCGCGGTCACTCCTTATCCGCGCGGAAGACCTGCCGGGTGCTCGGAGGGATGCGCGCAGGCTGAATCGAGAAATTTTCCCGGCGTAAGTCCTTAAGAATGGCATGGTTCGTGTGAAGGTGCAGGTCAGTCCGGCTTCGTTACAAGTATTTGTTTTTACGACGGTTGTAACGACCCTATCATACACTGGAGCCTCGGATTCAACCGCGTCCGCCCGATTCCTGCCGTGGGTAAAGCCGGAGACATACTCCCTATGAACGGAGCGCAGCTCACCCCATATCTGGAGCCTCTGTCCATGCAGAAGACCAACCATACACCCGAAAGCAGAACCTGGCATCGTCTCAGGGCAGTCCTTGCGAGGATCCCCGCCCCGGCGCTCGTCATCGCAACGTTCCTCCTCACCCTGTCGGTCGTCTTCCTCACGAATGGAGACATGCTGGCCAAGGGTCTCTCGACCGCGTTCTTACCCACCGCGACCGAGGAGCCGCTCGTGGAAGTGAAGGCCCCCGCCCCCGACAGCCAGGCTACTGCCGGCATTCCCGACCTCAAACGCCTTCAGCCACTGCCCCCAGAGCAGATCGATACGGAGACGCTCTGGCTGGCCCGGTGCATCTATTCGGAAACCAAGAAGCCCGAGGAGCAGGAGCTGGTCGCATGGGTCGTGCGCAACCGGGTGGAGACGAACTATCGGGGTGAGGACTCCTACGAGGAGGTCGTCCTGGACCCGATGCAATTCAGCGCATTCAATGGAGGGCGTACCCGGCGATTCTACACCGGCCTCACACCTCATTCGAAAACGCCCGGCTGGCAGAAGGCGCTCAGCATTGCCCACGCGGTGAAGGTGGCCCCGCCCGAAGCGCGTCCCTTCCCGATCGACACGCGCCACTTTTACAGCCTACGGTCGATGGACGGTAAACGCCATCCGAATTGGGCGGCCGGGAAGGCCAGCGTGGACCCGAAGCGCGACTACGACATCGACGAGAACCGTTTCCGCTTCATCGAAGGCGTGTATTAGGACCCCGGCTCAGACCATGACGGCTCCGCCGGAGACGTCGAGGACGACGCCGGTGATCCATCCCGCGTCGTCCGAAGCTAGGAAGAGGGCGGCGCGGGCCACATCCTCCGGCGTGCCGAGGCGCTTGATCGGATGTAGACCCAGCAGCGCCTCCTGCTGCGCCTTCGGGATGCGCTCCCGGTTGCGCTCGGTGAGGATGGTCTCGGGCGCGATGCAGTTCACCCGGATGCCGTAGGAACCCACCTGAGCGGCAACGTGCTGCGTGAGCATCTGGATGCCGGCTTTTGCGGCGGCGTACGGGATCGGCGACTGCGGGTGCGGCCTGCGTGCGGCGGCGGACGAGACGGTAATGACGCTGCCCGCCTTCCGCTCCTTCATACCCGGCAGAAAGCTCTTCAGGGTCAGAAAGGTCGCCGTGAGATTGCCGTCGACCGATGCATGCCACCCCTCCTCGCTGGTCTCTTCGAGCGGACCGGGCATCGTAAAGCTGCCGCCCGCGTTGGCCACGAGGACGTCGACCGGTCCGAACGCCTGTTCGATCCGGCGGCGCATGGCCTCGATCTCAGAGAAGCTGGTGACGTCCGCAACGACCTGCATCGCCTCTCCCCCGGCACGCTCGATGTCGGCCTGCACCGCGGCGAGGGCCTCCGTGTCCCTGCCATGCACGGCCACCCGCGCGCCCTGCTGCGCGAAGAGCCGGGCGATGGCCGCCCCGATCCCCCGCGAGCTGCCCGTCACCAATGCTACCTTGCCGTCCAACGTGCTCATGATTACCTCTTGAAAACAGCGTCAGTCAGGTTCCAGGCCGGGCCGTGCTCGTGCCGCGACGACCAGGCCCCACGCCAGCACGACGATGATGAAGACGTGGTAGACTACGTCGGACACGGTTTGCGGGCCGACTCCAATGATGATGGTAAACACGCCGACCAATGTGCCCAGCAGCGAGAAGGTCTGGGCGGCCAGGCCGGCCGCGCGCGTCCACGCCGGGCGTATCCAGCTCACCAACAACCCGATCACCAGCACCGCCGCGATCACGCCTTCCGCGATGCGGGCCGCCCGATGCTCGTAGCCCGTAACCAGCACCCCGGAGTGGGCGAGAGACGCGATGATGAAGGTGGCCGCCTCGAAGAGTAGAAAAAATCGAATCGTCTGCCGCATGGTGCTTTCCTCCTGTCTGGCGTCGTTCAGGCACGGGTGCGGCCGGCCACCCTGGCGACGCGCAATGGCGGCTACGCGGAGCGTTCGGGCCGGCTTGCAACGCCGACCCCCGCCCGGACCGGCCACTTATCGAGAATGGCGCCTGCGAGCGCGTCTGCCTGCCCGATGGCGCCGAGCCCGATGAGCAGGTGGACCACCTGAACGATCCAGTGGGCGCCTCCGGGCAGTATACGCACCTGCGTGTATCCGAGTGCCACGACGGCAATACCCCAGAGAAAGGCCAGGACGATACGCGGCCAGGGTACGCGCGCAAAGAGGGCCATCCCCGCTACCAGCCAGAGCGCGACGACGATGGCCATGCCGAGGAACATGTGGAGGGGAATGAAGCGGAACGCCGTTCCAAACCAGAAGAGCACGCCCAACACTACCTGCAAAAATCCGGCGACCCGGACGAACCAGCGGATGATGACGGATGCGATTCTCATAGCATGTCAGATTTGGGGGACTGCATAAAGCCCGACCGGTGTTGCGTATCCACCTCTTCCCGGGCAAAGGGCAACTTGAGGCGGTACCGTCCCGTAGCAGGGGACCGGAGCCCCCGCCAGGGCCGCGTCGAGACGAACAGTTCAGCATACGGATCACGTCCCGCTCGTACCCTACGCATCCGGGAGCGGCGTTTACGCGAAACGGATTTTCCCTGCCCATGCGCACGCAACTGTACACCGACGAACTCAGCGCGCCCGTCTTCGAGGGAGACACGGGCGAGGGGGACGGCGGCCTTACCGACGTCCAGTTCTCTTTGCAGCACGAGCTGGCGCGCGCGGAAGCGCGGCGGCTGTCGCTCGACGGCATCCACATCTTCGAGGGGAGCCACGCCGTTACCAGGGACGTGGTATTCACCAGCAGGCAGGACGAGCCGACCGTCGCCCTTAACTTCAACCTGGGCAGCGGCACGACGCTGGACCTCCCGGGTGGCGCGCGCCTCACCACGTTCCCCCACACCCACACCATCCTGTACCTGCCGGACCCGGTGCTGAGCTTCGGGCTGGAGACCGGCCGGCGATACCACGGCTTCGAGGTCAACCTGGAGCCCCGCTACGTGGATGCACTCCTGGAGCGCTACCCGGAGCTGCTCGACTTGGCGCCCTTTCCCGTCGCTTGGGACCAGCCGTTTCGCACGGCCCCTGACGTCCTGCCCGTAACCCCTCGCATGCTCGACGCCATCGACCGGATCCGCCGGTGGAAAGAATACGGAACACTGGGGCGGATGTACGTCGAGGCCAAAGTCCTCGAACTGCTCGCGCTTCAACTGGAGCACTTCCTGCTCGCCCGATCCGGTACACGCACGCCAGGACTGGCCCGGCGAGACGTCGACCGCATGTACGAGGCGCGGCAGGTGCTGCTCAGGCGCATGGCCGATCCGCCGTGCCTGCCCGAACTGGCCCGGCTGGTGGGCACCAATGAATTCAAGCTCAAGCGCGACTTCAAGGCCGTCTTCGGGAAAACGGTCTACGATCTGCTGCTGGAACACCGAATGGAGCACGCGCGCGCGTTGCTGCTCGATACCGACCGGCTCGTAGCAGATATCGCGGAGGAGGTCGGCTACGCCCACGGCAGCCACTTCAGCACAGCCTTTAAGCGCGTATTCGGCATCTCGCCCAATCAACTCCGGGCCACGGGAGGCAAGGCAATCGTGAAGATGTCTCCAGGTCTGAAACCCTGTACCAAAGTACAACCTGTATACCCCTCCCGTTCACGATAGGGCTGTCACCGCCTGGAGGGTCTATGAACCACGATCATCACGCAGACCACACACATCATCAGCCTGCGGCCGCGGCGGACCAGCCGGGCCTGGAGCAGGCCGAACTCCGCGAGGCCGCCCACGAGGGACCGCACGGCAGCCACGAGCACGGGCATCCAGGCCCCGTAGAGCAAGGGCACGCCGCGCACATGAGGCACGGCGGCGGGCACGAGCACCACGCGATGATGGTGACAGACTTCCGACGCCGGTTCTTCATCTCGCTCGCCGTCACTATCCCTATCGTGCTCCTCAGCCCCATGATCCAGATGTGGATGGGGATGGAGGGAGTGTTCTCGTTTCGTGGCGACGTGTGGGTGCTCCTCGCGCTGAGCACCTTCGTGTACGGCTACGGCGGGTGGCCTTTCCTGAAGGGGATGATTGAGGAATTGCGCGGCCGCCAGCCCGGCATGATGACGCTCGTCGCCATGGCGATCACCGTCGCCTTCGTCTACAGCGTCGCCGTCGTCTTCGGCCTGCTCGGTGCGACGTTCTTCTGGGAGACCGCGACGCTGATCGACCTGATGCTCGTCGGGCACTGGATCGAGATGCGGTCCGTCATGGGCGCCAGCCGCGCGCTCGAAGAACTCGCCCGCCTGATGCCCGCCGAGGCGCACCTCTTACGTGCCGACGGCGAGACGGAAGACGTGCCGACGGCGCAGCTCAAGCGGGGCGACCGCGTGCGGATCCGCAGCGGCGAGAAGATACCGGCCGACGGGCGCGTCGTCGAGGGTCGTTCGGCGCTGAACGAGAGCTTGCTGACGGGCGAGAGCGTGCCCGTGGAGAAGGGGCCGGGCGACCAGGTCATCGCGGGCTCTATCAACGGCACGGGCTCTCTGGTCGTGGAGGTGGAACGGACGGGCGAGGAGAGCTACCTGAGCCAGGTCGTCAGCCTGGTACGCGAGGCGCAGCAGTCGAAGAGCCGCACCCAGGATCTCGCCAACCGCGCCGCCTTCTTCCTCACCGTCACGGCCCTCGCGGTGGGCGTCCTCACGTTCGCGGCGTGGCTCCTCTTTTCAGACACTCCCCTCAACTTTGCAATAGAGCGAGCGGTGACGGTCATGGTGATCGCCTGTCCGCATGCACTGGGGCTTGCCATCCCGCTCGTGGTAGCCGTCTCCACCTCCATCAGTGCACAGAACGGACTGCTCATCCGCAACCGGGCCGCTTTCGAGAAAGCGCGTGCGCTGGACACCATCGTATTCGACAAGACGGGCACGCTGACGGAGGGCCGGTTCGGCGTGACGGACGTGCTCACGTTCGGAGAGCTTTCACAGGATGAGGTCTTGGCGGCAGCAGCGGCTGTCGAGCAGCATAGCGAGCAT
>DASSAV010000265.1:0-5942 GCA_035699265.1 Rhodothermales bacterium | reverse complement strand
GGAATCTCGGGCGTCCTGGGGCTGGAATGGAACGCAGGGCCTAACGTAAGACCTCGGATCTTACTTCTCAAGGCGACACACGTAACAAGATGCGCACAGGTTATTATGTGTTCATGTGTTCGAGACGACCGACGACGGCCGACCGCCGCTCATTCAATTGGCAGTTAACAGTCGGCAGTGAACAGTTGGGGTGGGGAGAAGGACCGCGCGTCCGGTTTTCACCCTTCGGGCGTCGCACCTGTATATTGGGCTCGTTCTTTCCAGCCAACCGAGCCATAATGACTTCGCCTTTCTTTCGGGCGGCGCTCTGCGCCGCCGCGTTCCTGTTCGCCGTACCGGCGCACGCCCAGACGAACCTCGCCCGCGTCGTTGGAGGCGCCTACGACCGCTCGCACGATTACGATCTGGTGCACCAGGCGATCACGCTCAGCGGCTTCGACTGGGATGCTACGGCATTCGACGGGCGCGTCGCATCGACCCTCGTTGCCCGCCGATCCGGCCTGGACTCGCTCGTGCTTGACGCGGGGCACCTGCTGGGCATCCGGTCCGTCACCGACGCGGCCGGCGCTACGCTGCGCTACACGCACCGGGGGGACTCCCTGATCGTCTACCCGTCGCGGCCCGCCGCTTTCGGGGACACGCTCCGCTTCAGCATCACCTACGCCGGCCAGATCGACAATGGACACGGCCTGACCTACATCCAGGCGGAGGGCCGTCCGCACCGGCCACAGCAGATCTGGAGCCAGGGCGAGGCCACCAGCAATCACTTCTGGTTTCCTACCTACGACTGGCCCAACGATAAGATGACGTGGGAGGTGGACGCCACAGTGCCGGCCGGCTACACGGCCGTCTCGAATGGTGCGCTCACGGCAGACCGCACGAACCCGGACGGCACCCGCACGATGCACTGGAGCCAAAACAAGCCGAGCGCCACTTATCTCGTCTCGCTCATCGTCTCGCCCCTGGCGAAGCTCCACGACACCTGGCGGGGCAAGCCGGTCGATTATTACGTCTACCGCGCCGACAGCAGCCTTGCCTGGCCGCTCTTCCACGTCACGCCGGACATGATCGAGGTATACTCCCGGCTCACCGGCGTCCCGTATCCCTGGGCCAAGTACGCCCAGACGACGGTGGCCGATTTTTTCGGGGGCATGGAGAACGTCTCCGCCACGACGCTCGTGGACTGGCTGCCCGACGCGAACGCCTACCAGGACCGCCCGTGGTACCAGTGGATCCTGATCCCGCACGAACTCGCCCACCAGTGGTTCGGCGACTACGTCACGACGGAGGACTGGGCCAATCTCTGGCTGAACGAAGGCTTCGCGGAGTTCATGCCCGGCCAGTACTGGGGCGAGACGCTTGGCCGCCTCGCCGCTGAGGACTACTACCTCGACGAGTACGACGACTACATGGGCATCGACAGCCGCCGGCGGATGCCCATCGTCGCTGAGCACTCGAACGTCATCTACCCGAAGGGCGCCCTCGTGCTCGAGATGTTGCGGACCTACCTCGGCCCCGATCGCTTCTGGGCGTCGATCCATCACTACCTTCAGACACACGCCTACGGCACCGCCACCACGGACGACCTGCGCCAGGCCATCCGCGAGGCCTCGGGCCAGAACCTCGACTGGTTCTTCGAGGAATGGCTCTACCAGGCCGGCCACCCCGAGTTCACCGTCACTACCGACTACGACCAGGCGGCGCGCCGCCTCACGCTCCACGTCGAGCAGACGCAGCAAGACACCGCGAAGACAGACACGACCGGCCTCCGCTTCGTCACGCCCGAGGTCTTCAAGATGCCCGTCACTATCCGCGTGGCTACCGCCTCGGGAGACGTGACCCGCTCGTTCCAGATCGACGACCGGAAAGAGACGCTCGTCCTCGACGGTGTTGGTGAGCCTCAGGCCGTCGTTTTCGACGCGAGAAACCAGATCCTGAAGACCCTCACGTTCGACCAGCCGACGGCCTGGCTGGCCAAGGAGCTCCGGTCGGACACGGTCCTCTGGAACCAGCGCTGGGCCATCGAACAACTGCGGGGACGCAAAGGGGACGCGGCCGCTGGGCAGGCCCTCGCCGCCGCGGCCACGGGCGCGTCGTACTTCCGGACGCGGGCCGCTGCCGCCGAGGCGCTCGGCGGATTCCCAGCCACTGTGGCGCTGCCGGCGCTCGTGGACGCCGTGGAGGACAGCGCTTCCACAGTCCGCGCCGCCGCCGTGGCGGCCCTGGCCGACGTGCGGGGCGAGCAGGCGGACCGGATCGCGCACGACGTCTGGGCGCACGATCCGAGCTACCAGGTACGCGCCGCGGCGCTGAGCACCATCGCGAAGCTGGACTCCACAAAGAGCCGCTCGGTCCTCCGCACGGCCCTCACGACGCCCTCCTACCGCAACGTCATCCGCAACGCCGCGCTCCGCGCCGTCGTGCAAACGCGCGATACACGGCTCATCCCGGACATCGAGAAGCTGCTAGGCGAAGACTATCTCCCTTCCTCCGCGCTCGGAGCCCTCGCCCGCGAGAGCGGCGGCCCGGCGCTCGACCGGCTCGTGGCGCACCTGGGTGACGAACGTGTCTACGTCCGCCGCTGGGTCCTCAGCGCCCTCGGACGCGTTAACCCGAAGGTAGCCGTCCCGGCCCTCCGGGAGGCGCTGCCGGACATCCAGAACCCCGATACCAAGCAGTCCGTGCAAGACCTCATCGCCCGCCTCCAGCAACGTAGCGAGGGGTCGGCGGCCGGGGGGTGAGCAGGCGGGGGTAATGTGCCTATCTGCTCATCGGAAGTCAAGATGGACCTTTTCCCTCGGGCTGGCTGTTTTATGGTCGAAGTATAGCGTGTGGCATACTACCTTCTGCTTGCTGCCATAGAAGTACCGAGCTGATATGGAAACATTAACGGACGAGCTCCTACGCCACTTCGCCGCATTGCCGGTGCGGAAGCGGGCCGCTATCCTGGAGTTGCTTCGGACAGAAGCATCGTCCAGAGAGCCTTTCTCCACTGAAGACCGGTTCGCCTGGAAAGACGAACTGCGTACCGCTTCTACGTGGACAGATGAGGAGGTCGGGGCTATCGAACAAGCTCATGCCTGTGGAACCCCCCTCGTCGGGGTGGCGTACGGGCGGGAAACGGACTAAGTCCACTCAGCCATGAGCACCAAAGCGCCTGTGCGGGTCGGGCTTCATCAGGCCAAGACCCATTTTTCCGAACTCCTGCGCCGCGTCGAGGCGGGCGAGGAGGTGACGATCTTGCGGCGGGGCAAGGCGGTTGCACGCCTGGTGCCGAGCCGCGAACCCGGGGCGGCCCGCCCGCTCGGCAGTCTCCGGGGCCAGTGGCAGCTTCCGCCCGCGTCCGTGCTGGTCGGGTCCGATCCCGAGCTAGAGGCGCTGTTCTACGACGAAGATGCCTGAGCGCCTGCTGCTCGACACGCACGCGCTGATCTGGGCACTGGCCGAACCGGACGAACTGGCTGCACCGGCACGACGCGCGCTCGAAATCCCTGCGAACACGGTCCTCGTCTCGCCCGCCTCGCTTTACGAGATCAGCCTGAAGGTGGCGCTCGGCAAACTGGCGCGGCCCGCCGCCGACCTGCCCGGCAGCATCGAGGCCGTGGGGTTCGTCGAATTGCCGGTGCGCATGGCCCACGCGCTGCTGGCCGGGCACCTGCCATTCCACCATCGAGACCCATTCGACCGGCTCCTCATTGCGCAGGCAGTGCTTGAGGGGCTGACCATCGTGACCCGAGACGGCCAGTTCGGGCTGTATGACCTTCCTGTTCTGGTGTGCTGAACGGGCGTGGCGGGCGATCTTACTCATAACGCAAGCTCTCGACTGGATCGGCGAGGGCGGCTCGGATGGCCTGGTAGCTCACCGTGGCCAGCGCGACGATCAGGGCCAGGATGCCGGCGATAAGGAAGATGCCGGGGCCGAGTTCGATGCGGTAGGCGAAGTTCTCCAGCCAGTGACGCATGGCGAAGTACACGGCGGGCACGGCCAGGACCACGCCGACGGCCACCAGGAAGGCGAACTCCCTGGAGATCAGGACGACGACGTGGGAGACGCTGGCTCCTAGCACCTTGCGGATGCCGATCTCCTTCGTGCGGCGAGTTACGGTGAGCGCGGCCAGCCCGAGCAGTCCCAGGCAGGCGATGAGCACGGCGAAGAGCGTGGCGTACTGGATGATCCGGCTCCAACGCTGGTCGTTCTGGTACTGGACCTGCATCTGGTCGTCGAGGAATTGATAGGTGAAGGGCAGGTCAGGGGCGGCGTTGTGCCAGGTCTTTTTGAGCAGGGCGAGCGTACTCGGGATGTTGTCCGGACGGATGCGCACGAGCAGGTTCTCGTACTTCCAGTCGGGATCGAGCGTGAGCATGACTGAGCCTACCTCTTTGTAGAGAGACTGGAAATGGTAATCCTTGACGACGCCGATTATTACGGGAGCGTGTGCGGGTTCGTCCTCATGCAATTCAGAGAAGAAATGCCCGACCGGATCGGTCCACCCGAAATCACGCGCCATCGCTTCGTTAATGATGACGCTGCGCGTTGAGTCGCCGGCAAGATTCGGGTTGAAGTTGCGGCCCGCGATCAGGTCGAGGCCGAGGAAATCAAGATAATTGGTATCGACGCGGAAGACGCTGATGGTGTGGTGCTTTCCATCATGCGTGGTCATCCCAATACCCATGGTGCCGGTGCGGCCCAGGGTATTGCCGGAGGCCGTGACCCCCACGACGCTCGGCTGGCGCCTTAGCTCGGTGCGGAAGCGCTCGGCGATCCGGCCGGCGTCGAGACCACTCGTCGGGATGACGACGACCTGTTCTTTGTCGAAGCCCAACTCCAACGAGCGGGTGTAGGCAAGCTGGCGTGTCATGATGAGCGTACTCGTGACCAGGAAGACGGTGAAGGCGAACTGGAGCACGACGAGTGACTTCGTGAAGCCGCTCGATTTACCGAAGCGGAGCCGGTTCGTGAGCGTCGCGATGGGCTGAAAACCCGAAAGCACGAGGGCCGGGTAGCTCCCGGCGATCAATCCGGTGAGGGCGACCAGCCCGAGCAGGGCAGCACCCATCGTCCAGCCGCCGGCCGTACCGAAGCCGAGCGACTTACCGGTGAGGGTGTTGAAGACCGGCAGGAAGAGGAGCGCGAGCACCAGTCCCGCGACAAGGGCGATGCCGCTTAGCAGGAAGGCCTCGCCCCAGAACTGCGCCATGATCTGCTTTCGCTGCGCCCCGACCACCTTGCGCACCCCCACTTCTTTGGCCCGCCGCGCCGAGCGCCCTATGGAAAGCGTCATGAAGTTGATGCAGGCGATGAGCAACACGGCCAGCGCGATGCCGGAGAGAATGTAGGAGTAGAGCGGGCTGCTATAGCTGGTGAGGTGGACGTCCCGTATAGGTTTCAGGTCGTACGTCTGCACGATGGTGCTGTCGAATCGTCCCTCTTCCCGCAAATGGGCGATGACGTCCTCGTGGTACTTCCTGTGGAAGGCCGGCAGGCTGGCTTCGATCTGCCCCGCCGCCTTGCCCTGCGTCAACTCGACGTAGGTCTCCGGCGAATAGAAATGCCAGCTCTCCGCATTGTCTCGAAAGGCTCCATTGTACATGAGCAGCCGCTCGAAGGGGAGAATGACGCCGAACTGGATGGTCGAATTGCCGGGCACGTCGGCCGCGACGCCGGTGACGACGAAGTCCTCGAACGTCTGGTCGAGGCGAATCTGGAGGATCTTGCCGACGGGATCTGCATCGCCGAAGTACTTGCGCGCCGCCGCTTCGGTGAGCACGACGTTGTCCGGGGCGGCGAGCGCAGTAGTGGGGTTGCCTTGCCGTAGCGGGAAGGTGAAAACCTCCAGAAGGGCCGGGTCGGCGAAGAGCACGTCTTCTTCGATGGCTTCGGTGGAGGCACCACGGGCGCGCGTGTAATGCTTCTCGTTTTGAAGCCGGACATACTGTGCGAT
>DASSAV010000264.1:0-2648 GCA_035699265.1 Rhodothermales bacterium | reverse complement strand
CGTGGCGTCCGGGGTTGCCACCGGTATGGAAGTGTGCGAGGTACTGGTAGTTGTCGCGGATGGTGCGGATCATGTCGCCCTCCATGATCTGCATGTGGTAGATGTCGTACAGGAGCTTGAACCGGTCGGAGCCGACGCGCTTGACGAGTTCGACGCCCCAGGCGGTGTGGTCGCACTGGTAGTCTTTGTGGTCGACTTTGCTGTTGAGGAGTTCCATGCAAACGTTGATGCCATATTTCTCAGCGGTAGGCATGATCTTCTGGAGGGCGACCTTGCAGTTTTCGAGGCCTTCTTCGTCGCTCTTGCCTTCGCGGCTGCCGGAGAAGGCGATGACGTTGGGATAGCCCGCGTTGGCGCACTCTTTAATGCGCTGCTCGAAGGCCGGGACGAGCCGGGCGTGGTTTTCGAGCTTGTTGAGGCCGTTGGTGATCTCGCTGGGGCCGTTCGCCATGGCGCAGATGAGGTCGTATTTGGCGAGGGTCGGCCAGTCCTCGGGCCCGAGCAGTTCGACGGAGCCGAAGCCCATGTCGTGAACGGCCCTGGCGAGATGCTCGACGGTGAGGTCAGGGTAGCACCACTTGCAGACGGAGTGGTTGATGTTGCCCTTGAGGTGGAGGGGGGCATCGTCGGCAAGGGCTACACGGGGGGCACCGGTGAGGGCGAGGGTGCCGGCGGCACCGGCCATGAGCTGCATGGCGGCGCGGCGGGAGATGGGATTTGACATGGCGGTATGGGGTTGGACGAAAGCGGTTCCGGGAAGAAGATAAGGAATTTATGATGTGTTCGCGTGTTTTCGTGTTCGGGTGTTTGCGTGTTTAAGGCGACCACTGACGGTGGACCGCTGAAAAGGAGACGAGGAGTCTATGAGCGTAGGAGGTAGGATGGGTTGGGAGTGTGGGTGTGTGGGCGCATGGGGGCGGAGAGATTCTTCACTGCGTTGCTAATGACATGAGATGCTGAAACGAGTGAGACCAAATCCGAATGAGCCGTTTCGTTTGGGAGTGCGGTTGCGTGCGAGGGCGTCCTTTCCCGGGGCATGTCCTTTCTTGCTCGCCCAAGAAAGGACCAAAGAAGGGCGGCCGAAGGAGAGAGGGTGAAAGGGGGAGAGAAGGACAAGGGTAATCGGAACGCGCTGAATCCCCTTCCCGGCGCACCCATCGGACCGAGCGGCGCGCGAGGGTTGGGCGGTGGGCCGAATAGGGTTGGGGTGCTGCGCCACTCGCTCAACGCGCGGGGATTCATCCGGCGCGCGGATCCACGATTCGATGAGGAGGCGGGTTTGTGAGGCGGTGAAGTGGTGTCCTCATCGCACGGACGGAAAACTTGTTTCCCTGGGGGCTCAGAATGACATGGTGCTGTTGCGGTGGAGTATTGCCGGTGTGTGGGGGTTTGGGGGTTGTATATTTGTGATGTGTGGCATCTGGGAATCAGGTCGATAGGTGGATACTTGGATCAGGATTGGGCCGGCAGGATTGCGGAGAACATAGAGCGGGTTCAGGTGCGGATCCGGGGGGCTTGTGATCGGGCGGGGCGGGATCCCGGGTCGGTGACGCTGATCGGGGTGACCAAGACGTTTCCGGTGGAGGCCGTGGAGGCGGCGCGGCGGGCGGGACTGGCGGACTTCGGGGAGAACAAGGTTCAGGAGCTGGTGTCGAAGGCGGGCGTGGTTCGGGGCCGGGTGGAGGGGGGTGGTGTGTGCTGGCACATGATCGGCCATCTCCAGCGGAACAAGGCGAAGGAAGTCGTGCGCTGCGCCGATCTTTTTCACGGGCTGGACAGCCTGCGGCTGGCAGAGGAGCTGGACCGACGGGCCGAGCAGGCGGGACGGGTGATGCCGTGCCTGGTACAAGTGAACGTGTCGGGGGAACGTACGAAGTCGGGCGTGGCGCCGGGTGATGCCCTGGCGCTGCTCCGGCAGGCGGCGGCGCTGCCGCACGTCCGGTTGCGCGGGCTGATGGCGATTGCGGAGCCTGCGGAGGATCCGGAGGCGGTGCGCCCGCAGTTCCGGCTGCTGCGGAACATGTTCGAGGCGTACAGGGCGGAAAGCGGGGCGGAATGGGACAGTTTATCGATGGGGATGAGCGACGATTTTGAGGTGGCAATTGAGGAGGGCGCTACGCTTGTGCGGATCGGGAGCGCGATCTTCGGGAGCCGGGGTTGAGAGGTGACCGCCGGCTGCCACTGCAAAGGAGTCGGGGAATCTAGGAGAGTAGGAGGGTAGGAGAAGAGACTACGAGCCTACGAGCCGAAGAGGGTAGGAGTGGAAGAGCGTACGAGAGTAGGAGGGTACGATTCCGGTGCATCAATCGTATGCTTGTAGATTCCTCGTTTCGCAGGCCGGGTGTGGCGGCGTGGGAGCTTCACTTTTCTTCGTGCTGAACAGTTTCGATAAATCCCTATCTTCGTTGGCGAAGCGGGGGCTTGCACGTGGGTCCTCCGGCGCATCACAGATCCCCATAGAGGCATGAGACTTACCCCACTGGATATTCGGAAGCAGGAGTTTGGACGTGGTTTCCGCGGCTTTGCTGAGGATGAGGTCACGTCGTTTTTGCAGATGCTCTCCAATCAGTGGGAGGAGATGCTGACGGAGCAGCGCGGGCTGGAGCAAAAAGCCCGTGACGCGGAAGTCAAGCTGGAGCACTACGTCA
>DASSAV010000263.1:0-12506 GCA_035699265.1 Rhodothermales bacterium | reverse complement strand
TCGAAGAACCGGCTCCAGGCAGCCGCGCCGGTGATCGACTTCTCGGCGAGGATCTTTTCTTCGGGCTCGGTCAGCAGGTGCTCCTTGTGCAGCAGTTGCAGTTCAAGGTAGTGGCGGAAGGGCTCCAACTGGGGTGTTTCGAGGAGGTCTTTCGCCTTGTCCTCGGGCAGCGCCGCCCATTCCAGCTCGAAGAAGATGAGCTGCTGGCTGATCTGCGTATAGGCTTCGCGGACCTTTTGCAGGAGGGCACCTCGCGCCGCGTCCTCGGTGTTGGTGGACCACTGGAGATAGGCATAGGTGAACGCCCGGCCCAGGCGGTCCTGGAGGTTGTCGAACCGCTTCAGGGCTTCGGCCAGTTCGTCGGCGTCCACCTCCGCGATGCGGCCCCGGTAATCTGCCGCGAACGCCTCGGCTTCCTGCCCGGCGATAGCGAGATCCTCATCGAGCGATTCCCGGTTGGGGTAGAGGTCGGTGAGATTCCAGTGGACGGCTTCGGCGCCCGTGGCCTGCTTCTCTATTTGTTCCGGCTTTTCCATGTGATCCGGTCTCGGCTGCTGTGAGGTTTTTGCTCTGGCCGGGAGCGGGGATGCTCCCGGCACCGGGCCAATTTAGAACGAGCCCTGCGCACCCGCAGCCGGGGAGCGTGAACGTTGTGGCAAAATGAGGATGGCGGGGTTGTGTAAAATTTTTTGCACTACCCTTGCGGATTGCCGTCGCTGACCGTACCTAGTAATTGCGCGTGTGCACCAGGGTAGGCTCGGTATAGACCCACGTCTGAACAGAACAGCTCATGGCGAAACCCAATCAGATCCAGCTCAGCCGCCGGGAGCGCCAGATCATGGACGTGATGTTCCGGCTCGGGGAGGCCAGCGTCTCCGACGTCGTGCAACAGATACCGGACAAGCCGGCCTACAACACCGTGCGCGTCACGATGGGCATTCTGGAGAAGAAGGGCTACCTGAAGCACCGGCAGGAGGAGCTGCGCTACCTGTACTCGCCGACGATCCCGCTGGACAACGCGAAGCGCACCGCCCTCAGCCATTTGCTGCAGACGTTCTTCGACGGCGACCCGTCGAAGGCGGTGCTGGCGCTTCTCGGCATGTCCGCCAACCGACTGACGAAGGACGACCTGGACGAAATCGCGGGCTGGATCGGAACGGCTCGGGGGGCGGCGGAATAGCATGGGCGCACCAGTGACCGACATCAGCACGTTGTTCGGGCTGCCTGAATTCGGGGCAGCGCTCCTGGTCAAGGCAACCCTCATCCTGGGCCTGGCCTGGATCGTGGGAGGCTTGTTGCGCCGGAAATCCGCTGCCGTCCGCCACGCCCTCTGGAGCCTGGCCTTTTCCGCGCTCATCCTTCTCCCCATTCTCACGCTCAGCGTTCCGGCCTGGCCGGTGGCACTCCCGGGCTGGCTGACCCCGTCGATCTCTGATCCCTCGGCAGTGCTGGTCGACAGGCAGACCGGCACCGACGGCAGACACGCCGACCCGGAGGGGACCGGCCCAGCCATGATCCAGGTAGAAGGGGCCATCCCGGAGGTCGCAGCCGAGCCTCCCCTTCCGGCAACGACACCTGCAAGCGAAAGGGGCGCGTCGCTTCCTACCGGCATGCTGCTGCTCGCGGGGTGGTCCGTGGTGGCGGCCCTGCTACTCCTGCGGCTTCTTGTTCGACTTTCCCGTATCGGCAACCTGACACGGGGCGCCATTTATGAGGCTGGGAATCCGGCAGCCTGCATGGCGAACGTCCTGACGCGCGAACTCGGCGTCCGCCGCACCGTCCGCGTGCTGCACCACCCCCGGATCCCGATGCCCGTCACGTGGGGGATCTACCGGCCGGCCATCCTCCTCCCGCTCGAAGCACGCCGGTGGTCCAGGGAGCGGTTGCGCGCAGTGCTGGCGCACGAGCTCGCCCACATAAGCCGGCTGGATTACGTGGTGCACCTCGTTTCGGAGGCCGCGTGCGCCGTGTACTGGGTGAATCCGCTCGTCTGGGCGGCCCGGCGGCGACTGTACGCCGAGCAAGAGCGGGCGTGCGACGACCTCGTGCTGAACATGGGGACACGTTCCTTCGAGTACGCCGAACACCTGCTGCACGTAGCCCGGGCGTTTCATACCCGCCGTGTTCCGGGCGGCGGAATTGCCATGGCACGGGAGACCGGACTGAAGGGACGCGTCCGCGCCATCCTGGATCAGCGGCGCAACCGCCGGCCCCTCTCACACCCAGGATGGCTCTTCCTTACGCTGGCCGTCGCGTGCGCTGCTTTACCGCTGGCTGCTCTCCGCCCCGAACTACACCACGGGACGCGTATCATCCCTCCCGCCAATGGGCTAGAGGCCGTGCCGCCCGATGCGGCGGCGCCAGCCGCCCCGTCTATGCAAGGGCCGGTGCTGCTGTGGATGGAGGCGGAGGACGCCGCGCTCAGCGAACCGATGCAACTCGAAGGCAACCTGGAGGCCTCCGGTGGACGCTTCATAGAAGTCCGCGACGATCATGACAGCCGCGACCACCCCCCTGCTGGCGGCCACGCCGTGTACAACTTCGACGTTCCGAAGGCAGGCAGCTACGCCCTGTGGGGGCGGGTGACGGCCGACGATGGCGATGAGGACTCATTCTGGATCCAGATGGACGGCGGCCGGTGGATCAAGTGGAACAGCATCCGGCACGACGACGACTGGCACTGGGGTCGCGTGCGGGATTGGGACCAGGACGACCGCCCGGTGGTGTTCGACATGGTAGCCGGGGCTCACGCGCTCACGGTCGCCTACCGCGAGGACGACGCGCGACTGGACCGCCTGCTCCTCACCGACAGCACGTCGTTCGTGCCTGAGGAGCGAGGCCCCGGGCAGCCGGGGTTCCGGCCCGTTTACCTGTGGATGGAAGCGGAAGGCGCCCGTCTCACGTACCCGATGCAGCGCGGCGAGCAGGACCGCGCTTCCGGCGCGAAATACGCCTGGGTACCGGACCGGGAGGACCGGGGGCACGGCGACGCTGTGTTCACCTTCACCGTGACCCAGGGCGGCGCTTACGTGCTATGGGGCCGTGCGATCGGGAAGGACGACGACGAGAACTCCTTCTTCGTGTCGCTGGACGGAGGGCAGGAAGTCGTCTGGGACATTCCGGGCCGGGATCCTGAAGCCACGGCGAAGCGCTGGACGTGGGACCCCATCGGCGCGCGCGAAGAGCGCGGCGCCTTTACCGACCCCGCCGTCCTCTCGCTCAAACCGGGCCGTCACACGGTGCGTGTGCGCAACAGAGAGAGCGGAGCCCGTCTGGACGGAGTGCTCGTCACGAACGACCTCCGCTACGAGCCGAGCGGGCGTCGCCCGCTCCTGCCACCGTCGCAGCCCGCATACGTGTGGCTGGAGGCGGAACGGACGCAGACGCCCGCTGCCATACAGGTGGAGCCGGACCCAGACGCTTCGGGGGCGGCGTACGTCGCCGTACAAGCCGGGCGGAAGAGCATGGAGGCCCCGCCCCAGGGAGGCCGCCTGGCTTATCGGTTCACGGCCACCCGGTCCGGCCTCTACGTGGTCTGGGCCCGCGTGCTGGCCCCCGACGACGGAAGCAACTCCTTCTGGCTGCGCATGGACCGTGGGGAATGGGTCCGCTGGAACGGCATCCGGAACGGGAAACACTGGCGATGGAGTACCGTGCGCGACGCCGATTACGGGATGGAGACCATGCAGTTTGAGCTTCCGGCGGGCGCCCACACGCTGGAGCTAGCCTACCGGGAGGACGGCATCCGGCTGGACCGGCTCCTCGTGACGAACGATCCCCTGTTCAGGCCGGACGGAAAAGGCACTCCGCCTCCCTGAAAAGGAAGGCCGGCATGATGCCCGGCAAACCCACGCGATCAGATATTCGATGGTATATGGTGTCCGTATGTGCAAAATTTTTTTCACGTCCTCCTTCTCAAAATCGATCCTTCGCGCCCGTTTCTGGCGGCTGGTGCTCGTTGCGGCGGTCTGCTGCACGGCCCACGATGCCCCTGCGCAACCCCGGCAGGTCATCAACCTGACGCTGGACACCACTATGGACCTTGCACTGGGGAACAGCTATCGCGTGCGGCAACTCGAACTCGGAATCGAAGAAACGCGGAGCTGGCTGAAAGCCGAGCGGGCCGGGCTGAAGTCGCGGGTCTACGTAGAGCTTGCCACACCGGAATTCGAAGCGATCTCGGAGAGCAAGTGGAACTCCGACCTCCGGCGCAACGAGATCGTGCACACGAACACCCGGCTCTGGCAGGCAAACTTCTCTATTCGCCAGCCGGTCGTCCTCTTCGGCCATCCCACCGACGGGTATCTGTCGTTCAACAACCGGGTGTACCGGTATACCCAGCTCGAAGGCGGGAACGACGTCACCTACTACAACCGCTACTTCCTGAAATTCGAGCAGCCGTTGTTTCAGCCGAACGAACTCAAGAACGACATCAAGTCGGCCGAGCTGAACTTGAAAGAGGCGAACCTGGAATTTCAGGAGGACGTGGTAGACCTGCTTGACGACGTGGCCGACGACTATTTCGATCTATTAAGGGAATCATACAACCAGGTTATCTACACCAGGCTCGTAGACGACCTCACCCAGGCGGAGGCCGCCGCGAGCGATCTGGCCGCGCGCGATACCACACGAACCATCGAACTGCGCCAGATCCGAGTGGAGCTCGCCAACGCCCGCGAACACGTCAAGCAGACCCGGAGCGACATACGGCTGCAATCTTCGGCGTTGAAGCGGCGTCTGCGGCTGCAGGAGCAGGATTCCATCTACGTGGATCCCGTCCTCACCGTCACGCCCGTCGAGGTCGACTTACAGCAAGCTATCCACTACGGGCAAACGCTGCGCCCGGCACTCAAGAAGCTGGACGTCCAGATGCACCAGGACGAAATCGACATCGAGAACACGAAGGGGGACGGCGACTTCCGGGCCAACCTGGAGATGACCTACGGGCGAGAGATGCAGAACCCCCTCCTCCAAGACCTGTTTGACGAGCCCGCCAACAGCTATACCGTGGGGCTCCACGCCTACATTCCCATCTGGGACTGGGGCCAGCGAAGCGCGCGTGTTCAGGCCCAGCAAATAAACCTACGCCAGACCGAGTTGAGCATCGAGGAAGCCAAGCAGGAGATCCAGACCGACATTACGAACGCCGTGCTCAACCTGAACGAGTACCAGCAGCGCGCGGTCACGATGCAGGCCAACCTCGAACTGGCCCGCCAGATCGCTCAGCAGAGCCTCTCGCGCTATCGCGCAGGGACGATCGGCGCTCTGGAACTGCTACAGAGCTTCAACAGGGAACGCGACACGGCCGACAATTTCCTAGACACCTATCTCGGCTATCGGAGGGCCCTTCTCTCGCTCAAGACGAGCACCTATTACGACTTCGAGAACGGGGCGCCGCTGTTGCAGCACCTCGAAGTCAGCACGCTGCCAGACGATCTCTAGAGCCATTCCGTCGGCCCTCCGCCTGGGATCGTCCGGTTGCACTATCTCAGCCGCTTGTCAGCCCGATCCGGGCTCTTTATCTTGATCCAGGTACCCGACCAGATCTTTCGCAACGAGGACGACCATGCCGCACATCGAGCTTTCCAACGACCTGCCCGGCATCCGCGGCCTCGCCGCGTACCGCCCCGAAACAGGCCGTTCCCTCTATGAACTCGCCGAGGCCCTGCTCTGCTCGGAATCCACCCTGAGCCGCGCCGAGCGCGAGTTGATCGGGGCGTACGTATCTTCTCGAAACGAGTGCGCCTTCTGCACCGGAAGCCATGCAGCCGCGTCTCGCCAACTGTTCGGAGACGATGCCAGCGTCGTGGATTCGGTGTTGCGCGACGTGACAGAGGCACCCATCAGCGCGAAGCTGAAGGCCCTGCTGGTGATCGCAGGCAAGGTGCAGCGGGACGGGAAGAGCGTCTTGGAGGCGGATGTGGCGGAGGCGCGCCGCTTCGGCGCAACCGACCGCGAGATCCACGACACCGTCCTGATCGCCGCCGCGTTCTCCATGTTCAACCGCTACGTCGACGGGCTGGCGACGCGGGCGCCCGCCGACCCGGAAGCCTATCGAGAAATGGGCCAGATGATGGCCGAGCGCGGCTACGCACGGCGCCTCTCGCAGATCATAAACGCATAAGAGGAACGATGACGCACATTCCCGTCCCTGAAGGCATGCCCGGCATCCGCGGGCCCATGATGTTCCGTCCTGAGACGGCGCTGCCCCTCAACATGCTGGCCGAGGTGCTCTTGCAGGGGCCCTCCACCCTCTCGAAGGGCGAGCGCGAGCTGATCGGCACGTACGTCTCCAACCTGAACCAGTGCAAGTACTGCGCCACCATGCACGGCGCGGTCGCCAGCCACCACCTCGGCAATGCCGGTGTGGTCAAGCAGGTTTGGGGCGACCCCGAGGCGGCCCCGATCAGCGCCAAGCTGAAGACCCTGCTTCGCATTGCCGGAAAAGTGCAAGAAGGTGGGCGCAGGGTGACGGACGAGGACGTGGCTGCCGCGAAAGCCGAAGGAGCTACCGACATCGAAATCCACGATACGGTGCTGATCGCCGCAGCTTTCTGCATGTTCAACCGGTACGTCGACGGCCTGGCGACCTGGGCGCCGGACGATCAGAGCATCTACGACCAGATAGGGGCGCAGCGTGCCGAGCAGGGCTATCTCACTCCGATGACGCCGGTCTCCCCACCCCTATCGTAGCCTTCGCTCCGGGCTCCGCTCGGAGAACTTTTCCATGTGTCATTCGTTTGGATCGGTTTGCTACAAGTAGTTGCATTTCAGCGTAGTACCGGAAGGCGCATGGTCGATTTCGATGGTTTTGTGCGGCTGGATGAGGAGGGGCACCTCGACAGCCTGGATGCCCGTTCGTTCGAGGAGCCCGTCGTGATCTATAAACACAGCACCACCTGCACCCTGAGTAGCTGGGCGCGGGACGAGATGGGGGCATTCGTCCGGGAAAGCGGGCTGCCTGTGTACCAGGTAGTGGTGCAGCACGCGCGTCCGCTTTCGAACGCCATTGCAGAGCGCTACGGCATCCGGCACGAGTCGCCCCAGGTGATCCTTCTGTTCCGGGGTATGCCGCAGTTCCACGCCTCCCACCGGCGCGTGACAGCCGAGGCGGTGCAACAGGCATTATCGGAAGTCGCGGGTCAGGAGAGCGGCGTCTCCGAAGAGCCCTACTGAGGTGAAACGCGCCGTGGGCGGGGTGCTCGCCCTGACCCTCGCTGCCGTCCTCGGCACCCAGGCCTCCCTGGCGCAGGGCCTGCCGGCCGAGCCGCAGCAGCCCGAGGCGTCGATCACCTACCAGACGACTGCAAGCCCGGCGGCGGACTCGGCTGCCCTCCCTGCCAGCCTTCCCGACGTGGCCCTCCGCATGGCCGACGGGAGCGTGCTCCACCTCTCGGATCTGCGCGGACAGACCATTCTGCTGCACTTCTGGGCCGCGTGGTGCCCGCCCTGCCGCCGGGAGGTCCCCTCGCTCAACCGGCTGGCTATAGACCTGAAAGGGCGTGGTGTTACCGTGATCG
The DNA here is from genome assembly GCA_035699265.1 of Rhodothermales bacterium. Classification (GTDB taxonomy): domain Bacteria; phylum Bacteroidota; class Rhodothermia; order Rhodothermales; family DASSAV01; genus DASSAV01. The sequence goes on along the minus strand of DASSAV010000263.1, from coordinate 4,986 downwards.
GCGTTTCGGTCGATGCGGACACGGCAGCGGTCCGCACGTTCATCCGCGGCTACGGCGTACGCTACCCCATCGCGATCGGCGGCGGTGAACTGTCGAGGGCTCTGGGCGGTGTTTACGGTTTGCCGACCTCCTTCATCGTTACTCCCGACGGAGCCGTGGCGCGGCGGGTCGTGGGCGCCACGACGGGCCGGCGGTTGCAGTCGCTGCTCCTCCAATCCACTGCACCCGGAGCGCACGCCAGATAATGTACCTGGCGGCTGGATCAAAGGCGGTTCGTGCTTCGTAGGCCGCAGCAACCGGTGGGCGCGGCACTCGCATCGGAGTGCTCCCCCGGCCTGTGGTTCGCCCCGAGACATGCGCCAGAAACGCATGCACGTATGTGCTTCGGGGACATTCGGTCGACCTTTTGCAGGGTTCATCTTTGAAGCACAAGCCCAGCGCTACGGGCCGGGCTACCTGCGACGCAAGCGATGAAACAGACGGCATGACCGTGACGGACTACACTCACTGCAAACTCGGGGAATTGATTGAGCTTGCGGTCGATCACAGGCTGGTCGACTTCTGCCACGTAGCGCCGGACCAGGTGGTCGTGTCGCTGGGCGGGCGGCCCTTCACGTTTGCGCCCGGCGAGGCACGGGCTTTCCTCGGGAATCTGGTGCAGGGATGGATCCGCTCGGAGGAACAGCGGAAACCGGCTTCGGCGGCTACCGAAGCGTATTCGCAGTCCACGCCGGTCCCGACGGTAGCGGCCCAGACCGTGCCTATCCAGAGCACGCGGGCCTCGGCCTCGTCCCAGAATCATGCAATCCGAGGAGGCTCGAACGGCACGGTAGAGGTGGACGAGCCGGCCGTATCCGACGATACCTACGTCGATGCCGTGCTCTCCTGCGCTGCGAAGCTGCGCCTGATAGAAGGCTACCAGAAGGATCAGGCATCGCACCGGATCACGCTCAAGACGCAGGCAACCACGGCCGACATGTCGTATTTCGAGACGCTGGAGTATCTTACCGGCAGCATCCTGGACGAGTTGCGGGCCACGCCGGCCTGATCTCAGGGCGTTGCGGGTACACCATCGACAGTCTGGCCGTTTTGCATTGGTCCGAGATCGGCTCCCAGTGCGGGAGCGGCTGCGACGGCGTCGGGTTCCAGCACGCGCTCCAGACGCCAGTCCTTGCCATTGGTAGAAATCTCCAGCTCCTCCTTGTCTGTCTCCAGGCGGAAGATTTCCCGTCTGGAGAGCAGTTTCCGCTCCTGGCGCCGATCCGCGATCCGCTTGACCACGTAGGTTCGGCCGCACCAATTGATGAGAAACGGGGACCCGTCCCGGACGGAAACGTTGATCTCCGCAGTGGCTCGTTTCATTGCATTTACAACTTGCCTTTCGACACCCCCTGTACATACCGCTCCAGCACACCGCGCCAGGGTGGACGCAGTGTAAACGGGGATAGAAATAACGCCGGAAAGTCGTCGTTTGCAACGGCAATCGTGTCACCCGGAAAAAATCACGAACCGAACGGCGGGACATGGAAGCCCCGGAATCTACGATGGTAGGAGGGTAAGAGGGGGCGCGTGGGCGTTTGGGAGAACGGGCGTTTGGGGATGTGATATCGAGATGCACATGGCGATAGGGGGTTTGGGTTGCATTGCATTTTTGCGGATCTGGCGTCAGGCTTTCCGTTTGGGGCGTGTTACGGCGGCATAGAGCACGCCGAGGCCGAACAGGACGGTTGCTATGGTTCCCTCGGGGATGCCCAGATGCCGCAAGACGGCCTCCAGGTCGGATACGTGTTCGAGGGCGTAGCCGAGTCCGCCCAGTAGCGGCGCGATGACGCCGGCCCACGTTGCGCTCCCGGCATCCAGTTCGCGGTTGACGGGCTTGACCGTCTCGATGAGGCGTACTTCGGGTTCGGGCACCGGCAGGGCCTCGGGCTTCTTGATCTGTACTCGTTTCAGCATCGTTGTTCACCATTTGTCAGTGGTCGGTTGTTCGGTTGTTCGGGTGTTGGTTAGGGATGGCACAACTCTGGTTGAAAGTCGAAGGTTAGGAGGTTGAAGGTTTGTTGGTTGCGGGTTGAGGGTTTGCGGGTTGAGGGTTGGCACAGATGGCACACATTGGACCGGATTTTTCGTGTGCCAGTCAAATCCGGCGTTTTGTCGACGTTCAGGGTGATTCGGATGGCACAAGTGGCACACATTGGACGGGGTTCTTGCTGTGTTCCTTTATGGATTGCTGAGGTGAGCCGTGGAATCCACCACCCCTGTGTCCCCTTCCCTCGAAAACTCGGGACGGGCTCTGTCCAGGAGGGGAGCTTTTGGAGATGGCACAACTGGCACAGGTTGTGGGTTGGGGTTATTTGCGCCGGCGGGGGTGGGGCTTGGAGATGACGCCGAGCTCGATGAGGAGCCGCACGAGGGTCAGCAAGCCGACCAGCACGCCGAGGATGAGCGTGAGCCACTCCAGCACGCCCTGGAAGACGTGCAGGGAGAGGGCGAGACGCCCGCCTGCCATCGAGAGAAAGCCGAGTTCCGGCCGTTTCGGATATCTGCCCCACATCGCTCACCTCCACACGTTATTTTGGATTTTGGATTCGCGCCAAATCCGGTTTGTCGTTTTAGGGCACGCTGGCTAAAGTCCTGCGGCTACGGGATTTCGTTGGTGCCCTTGGTTATTCGGTCGTTGCGATTCTTCGGACTCGGTAGAGGAGGCCGTCGCGGCGGACGACGATGAAGCCGCCGAGGCAGGGGAAGGCCCGCACGTCGTCGCCGAAGTCGTACACGATGCGCAGGGTATCCCCGGCGACGAGCGCCAGGCGGCCGTATCCGACGGCCAGCACGGCGTCGCGCACGAGGAAGGTCGCCTGCGCCCAGGAGGAGCTCCGCCCCGCTACAAACAGGCTGCCGATCACCGCATCCGACGTGCCGTCGAACCGGCGGACGTCGCCCAGGAGGTCGGTCACGTAGTGCCAGCCGTCCAGCAGGACCCAGTTGTGGGCGAGCTGGAAGAGGTCGTAGCCGATGGTTCGGAACGGGTCGCCATTGCGGGTCGTGACGTCGTAGCCGGTGCCGTTGTAGGCGGCGCGGTACAGGTCGAAGTTCATGAACTGGTAAGTGAGGCCGTGGGCGGGGGCCGGATCGACCTGGACGACGGCCCCGCCGTCGAGGTCGACGGTGTACGTCCCGCCCTCGGCGGCTACCCAGACCACGAGCCCGTCCCACGCCAGCGCCCACACCTCCGCCGCGCCATCGACGGGCAGCGCCTGCCAGGCCGCGCCATCATCCGAGACGAAGATTTGATCGACACTTCCGGCGACGAGCCGCCTGCCCACCCAGAGAAGCGGGCCGTTGAGGGCGCCGCGCAGTGTGCTCACGTCCTCGTAGGTTCGGAAGTCCGCCGTGACGTAGACGTTGGGGCCGTCGGCGGTGACGAACCAGTCGTCGCTGCCCGTCACCATGAAGCCGCCGCCGCGCTCGTAGGCGCCGAGTTGTTCGAGGACGAGCCCAGGCACGAATTCCCCGTCGCGCCGATGGAGGCGGAGGACGCGGCCTTTCTGGAGCACCGGGTATCCGACGAACGTCTCTCTTTCCGTCGATCCGTCCTGCCGCACGTCCACCCAGACCGGCCTACCGGCGGGATATGGGGCGGTGCCGGCCAGCACGGCGGTGTACAGGCGGCTCACCACGCGGTCGCGTTCGGCGATCTGCCGGCTGCCGACGCTGCTCAGTTCGTTCAGTACGGCGGGGGTATAGTCCTGCTCCGGTGCGGGGTAGGCGCGGTATATGTTGGCGTTGTAGTTCAATTAGCAATTAGCAGTTAACAGTTAGCAGTTGGTCTCTTCCGCTCACGATTCAGCATCGGGGTCGTAGACGGCGTCGAGGCCCCAGGAGCCATTGCTGATGGGGGTGTCGGCGCCGTCGGCGAAGGCGGTGTCGCGGAGGAGGCGGGCGCCGGGACTGACCGGCCCGCCGTCGCGGTAGGTCTGCTGCAGGTCGCCGACGCCCTGGCGCACAAGGGCCGGGTTGGCCTGCATCTGGTAGCGAATCTGGAGCAGGACCATCTCCTGCCAGACGGCCTGGGCGTCGGCGGGGAGTGTGTCGTAGGCTTCGGGCGCTACGCGCAGGAGCCGTTCGGCCAGCCGTGCCTGGAAGGTCAGTTCGGCGGGTTCGAGTACGGCTGCCTCTTCGCTGAGTCCTGCTATGCCTGTGGGATCGAACATGGGGTTTGTTGGTTGTCAGTTGTCAGTGGTTGGTTGTTTGTGGTCAGTTGTCAGTGGTTGGTTGCACACTTTGCACGCGGAAGGCGTGGTTTTCGGGTGTGCAGGTGGTTAGGCCCCCTCACCCCGGCCCTCTCCCCCTGCGGAGGCGAAGGGGCTTTATGCAGTGGCACACATGGCACAACTCTGGTTGAAGGTTTCAGGCTTGCGGGTTATTGTTGAGGGTCGGCACAGGGATGTGCCATTGCTTATGGTTGTCAGACACCCTCCGGCCCTGGCGGGCCACTTCCCTCGGAGGGAGAGGTTGGGGGATGGCACAGGTGGCGCACGTTCTCGATTTCTCGGTCTCGCACTTTCTCGATGCCGTGACCGGGGCAGGCGGCGCTCGGAGCCACCATGCTTATGCCGCCTGCCCCTTTTGTCGCGGCCGGGGATTCCGTCCGCACGTTTCCTCAGCACATCCCCGTTATTCGTCGTGCCTGCCTTATGCGGCACCGAGGACGAGGGCGTCGCCGGTGACGTACTTGGCGTCGATCTCCGCCGTCAGGGTGACCTTCAGCAGGCGCTCGCGGTTGAGGACGTCGCGCCCGACGGTCAGCTCCTGCCCGAACCCGACGACGAGGTTCTCCCGGAGCGTCAGCAGGATGCGGCCGTCGTCCAGGCCGTAGACGGGATAGAGCTTCACGCCCATGTAGCTCAGGTTTTCCTTCCAGGGCCCTGCCAGGAGCATATCTCCGAGGGCGGTGGCCCGGTTGCCGATCTCGCGGGCGTAGGC